>NZ_JBOBDM010000021.1:0-88865 GCF_050586605.1 Pseudomonas sp. ES1
GATCGGAAAAGATCAACCCCGTGATATGGTTCCCCACCATATTCGCCCGCCTTCACGAGAGCGCCCAATGGCCAACACGACCTCACTGCACCCAGGTTTCATGATCGTCCAGGGCAATCGCCTGGATGACCTGCGCAATCTGGTGGTGAGTGTGATGCGCCGCTTTCCCTTGGCACCGCTGGAAAACGAAATCGCCCTGGTACAGAGCAACGGTATCGCCCAGTGGCTGAAACTGGCGTTGGCCGAGGACCCGCTGGACGGTGATCTGGGCGGCTGCGGCATTGCCGCCGCGATCGACGTGCAGTTGCCCGGCAGCTTCATGTGGCAGCTGTACCGAGGGGTGCTGGGCCGCGATGAAATCCCCGAAGTGTCGCTGCTCGACAAAGCCCCCCTGACCTGGCGCCTCATGCGCCTGCTGCCGGAGGTCATCGAGCGCCCGCACTTCGAGCCCCTGCGCCGCTTCCTCACCGACGACAGCGACCTGCGCAAACGCTATCAGCTGGCCGAACGCCTGGCCGACCTGTTCGACCAATACCAGGTCTACCGTGCCGACTGGCTCAAGGATTGGGCTGCCGGGGACCATGTGCTCAACACCGCCCGCGGTGAACGCAAGCCGCTGGCTGCCGGCAACCGCTGGCAGGCCGAGCTGTGGCGAATCCTGCTCGAAGACGTAGGCGAAGAGGGCATGGCCCAGAGCCGCGCCGGTGTGCACCAGCGCTTCATCGAACGCATCAATAGCCTGGAACAAGCGCCCGCTGGCCTGCCCCCGCGATTAATCGTGTTCGGCATCTCATCGCTGCCGGCACAGATCCTCGAGGCCATGGCCGGTCTGGCACGCTTCAGCCAGGTACTGCTGTGCGTGCACAACCCCTGCCGCCACCACTGGGGCGACATCGTTGCCGACAAGGACCTGCTGCGCCACCAGTACAAACGCCAGCAGCGCAAGCAAGGCATGCCCATGCTGCTGGACGACGAGTTGCTGCACCAGCACGCGCACCCGTTGCTGGCCGCCTGGGGCAAGCAGGGCCGTGACTACATCAACCTGCTCGACAGCTACGACGACCCCGGCAGCTATCAGGCCGTGTTCAGCGATGGCCGCATCGACCTGTTCAGCGACGGTGAGCCCAAGACCCTGCTCAACCAGCTGCAGGACGACATCCTCGAACTTCGCCCACTGGCCGAAACCCGCGAGCAATGGCCCCAGGTGGACCCTGCCAAGGACCGCTCCGTGCGCTTCCATGTGGCCCACAGCCCGCAGCGCGAAGTCGAGATCCTGCACGACCAGCTGCTGGCCCGCTTCAGTGCCGACCCCAGCCTGCGCCCGCGCGACATCATCGTCATGCTCCCGGCCATCGACACCTACGCCCCGCACATACGGGCGGTGTTCGGCCAGCTGGAGCGCAGCGACCCACGCTATATCCCGTTCACCCTGACCGACCAAGGCCAACGCGGCCGCGATCCCTTGCTGATCGCTCTCGAGCATTTGCTGAAACTGCCCGACAGCCGTTTTGCCGTGAGTGAGGTACTCGACCTGCTGGATGTACCAGCAGTGCGTGCCCGCTTTGCGATCGAGGAAAGCGACCTGCCCACCCTGCACCGCTGGATCGAAGGCGCCGGCATCCGCTGGGGCCTTAACGCCCGGCAACGCGCCACCCTCGGGTTGCCCGAAGGCCTGGAGCAGAACAGTTGGCGTTTCGGCCTGCGCCGAATGCTGCTGGGGTACGCGGTGGGCGTAGGTGAGGGCTGCGATGGCATCGAGCCCTACGACGAGATCGGCGGGCTCGATGCCGCCCTGATCGGGCCGCTGGTTGCCTTGCTCGACGCCCTGGACATCGCCTGCCAGGCACTTTCGCAGCCGGCCACGGCCACGCAATGGGGCGAGCGCCTGCATGCGCTGCTGCAGATCTTCTTCCTGGCCGAAAACGAGCACGACGAACTGCTGCTGGTGCAGCTCCAGGACCTGCGCGACACCTGGCTGGAAACCTGCGAGGCGGTCAGCCTGCAAGACCTGCTGCCGCTCACCGTGGTTCGCGAGGCGTGGTTGTCGGGCCTCGACCAGGGCAAATTGTCCCAGCGTTTCCTCGCCGGTTCGGTGAACTTCTGTACCTTGATGCCGATGCGCGCCATCCCGTTCCGGGTGGTCTGCCTGCTGGGCATGAACGACGGCGACTACCCGCGCGCGCAGCCGCCGCTGGACTTCGACCTGATGGCCAGCGACTACCGCCCGGGCGACCGTTCGCGCCGCGAAGATGACCGCTACCTGTTGCTCGAAGCGCTGCTGTCGGCGCGTGACCAACTGTACGTGAGCTGGGTCGGGCGCAGCATCCGCGACAACAGCGAGCGCCCAGCCTCGGTGCTGATCGGGCAGTTGCGCGATCACCTGGCCGCCGGCTGGCAACTGGCCAACGCCAAACCAGGGCAGAAGGACGATGCCGGGCAACAACTGCTGCATGCCCTGACCCAGGAGCACCCGCTGCAACCGTTCAGCCAGCGCTATTTCCAGAAAGGCAGCCCGCTGTTCAGCTTTGCCCATGAGTGGCTGGTCCTGCATCAGGACGCCGCAGAGGCCCAGGCAGCCCATGCCCCGTTGTTGCCCTACAGCAGCGATGAGCCATTGAGCCTGATGCAATTGCAGGATTTTTTGCGCCATCCCGTCAGGCACTTCTTCAGCCAGCGCCTGAAAGTCTACTTCGAAGCCCTCGAAGCACCCACGCCGGACGAAGAACCCTTCGCCCTCGACGCCCTGCAGCGCTACGGCCTGAGTGAAAGCCTGCTGGGGGCTGCCCTGGCCGAGCCGGACAACCCCGAGCAGGCGCTGCAGGCCCAGGCCCGCCGCCTGCAAGCCTGCGGCCTGCTGCCGCTGGCCGGGTTCGGCGAGGCGTTGCAGGCCGAGCTGATCCAGCCCCTGCCAGACCTGCTGCAGCGCCACGGGCAATTGCTGCAGCGCTGGCCAACGCTGGTGGAAGGCGCCTTGCCGATCCACTTCGAACACGGCCTGCACCGCCTCGAGGGCTGGCTGGGCCGGGTCTACCAGGCCGACGACCAAAGCCTGCTGAGCATCGCCACCGTGCCCAACACCCTCAGCGCCGGGCGCAACAACCTCAAGTGGCACCGGCTGATCCCGGCCTGGGTCATGCACCTGGCCGCCTGCGCCTCGGGCTACCCATTGCACAGCGCCCTGGTGGCCAGCGACCTGACCCTGCTCCTGGCGCCGTTGCCGCAAGGCCAGGCCGCCGAACGGCTGGGCGAACTGCTGGTGGCGCGCCAGGCCGGCATGAACGCGCCCCTGCCTGTCGCGGCCAAGACCGCTTTCGCCTGGTTGGCCCAGGAAGACCCGGACAAGGCGCTTGCCGCCGCCGCCCGCGCCTACGAAGGTGACGGCCTGATCAGCTACGGCGAGCGCAGCGAAAGCCTCGCCCTGGCCCGTCAGTACCACGACTTCGCCGCGCTGGTGCTGGATGAAACCTTCGAAGGCTGGTGCGAAGCCCTGTACCGCCCCCTGTTCGCAGCGCCCTGGCAGACCCTCGGCAACCCGGAGAGCGCCCAATGAGCCAAGCCCGCCCGCTGGCCTTGAGTTTCCCCCTGCACGGCAGCCAGCTGATCGAAGCCAGTGCCGGCACCGGCAAGACCTTCACCATTTCGGCGCTGTACCTGCGGCTGATCCTCGGCCACGGCGGCGAGCAGGGCTTTGCCCGCGAGCTGCTGCCCCCGCAGATCCTCGTGGTGACCTTCACCGACGCCGCCACCAAAGAGCTGCGCGAACGCATCCGCGCTCGCCTGGCCGAGGCGGGCCGGTTTTTCCGCGGCGAGCTGGACGACGCCGATCCGCTGCTGCTGCAGCTGCGCGACGAGTATCCACAGGAGCATTGGCCACGCTGTGCCAGCCGCCTGGAGATCGCCGTGCAGTGGATGGACGAGGCCGCGGTATCGACCATCCACGGCTGGTGCCAGCGCATGTTGCGCGAGCACGCCTTCGACAGTGGCAGCCTGTTCACCCAGAGCCTGGAAACCGACCACAGCGAGCTGCTCGGCCAGGTCATGCGCGACTACTGGCGGCGCTTCTGCTACGGCATGCGCGGCGAGTCCCTTGCGTGGGTGCGCGGCAACTGGGGCAGCCCCGATGCACTGCTGCCCCGCATCCGGCCCTTGTTCGGCCGGGTGCGCAGCGAGCAGCACGACCAAGACCCGCAACAACTGATCGAAACGACCCTGCGCGAGCGCAACGAGCAGCTGCGCCAGTTCAAGGCGCCATGGGCCGCCTGGGCCGATGAGCTGCAGCAGATCTGCCGCGACGCCGTGGCCGCCAAGCAGGCCGACGGTCGCAAGCTGCAGGCGCGCTATTTCGAGCCCTGGTTCGACAAGCTCAAGGCCTGGGCTGGCGACGATCAAGCCATGGACCTCGATCTGGGCACCGGCTTCACCCGCCTGACCCCCGACGGCATGGCCGAGGCGTGGAAGGTCGGCGAGCCGCCGAGCCATCCAGCCCTGCACGCCATGCAAACCCTGCGCGAACAATTGCAGGGGCTCGCCAGCCCCGAGGTGCGCGTGCTGGAACATGCCGCCGCCTGGGTCTCGGCGCGCTTCGAAGTGGAAAAGCGCCGCCGCGCCGAAATGGGCTTCGACGACATGCTGCTGCGCCTGCAGCATGCGCTGGCCAGCGAGTCCGGCGTGCGCCTGGCCGGGTTGATCCGCGAGCAGTTCCCGGTAGCGCTGATCGACGAATTCCAGGACACCGACCCGGTGCAATACGGCATCTTCGAGCGCATCTATCGCATCACCGAGAACAACCCGCACACCGGCCTGTTCATGATCGGCGACCCCAAGCAGGCGATCTACGCCTTCCGCGGCGCCGACATCTTCACCTACCTGGCCGCCCGCCGCGCCACCGCCGGGCGCCTGCACAGCCTGGACACCAACTACCGCTCAAGCCAGGCCATGGTCGCGGCCGTGAACCGTGTCTTCCTGCAGGCCGAGGCGCGTGCTCAAGGGCGCGGCGCCTTCCTGTTCCGCGCCCATGGCGACAACCCCTTGCCCTTCGTCGAGGTCCGCGCCAAAGGCCGCAGCGAACAGCTGCAGATCGACGGCCAGCCCACTGCGGCGTTGCACTGCTGGCATCTGCAAAGTGACGATCCAGTGTCCAACACCCTGTATCGCCAGCGCCTGGCCGCCAGTTGCGCCAGCCATATCGTCGCCGTGCTCAACGGCGGTCAGCAGGGCGTCAGTGGCTTTGCCGGCAGTGACGGCGCACTGCGCCCGTGCCTGCCGTCCGATATCGCCATCCTCGTGCGCGACGGTCGCGAAGCGCAGCTGGTCCGCGCCGAGCTGGCGGCCCGCGGGGTGCGCAGCGTCTACCTGTCGGACAAAGACTCGGTGTTCGCCGCCCAGGAAGCCCACGACCTGCTGGCCTGGCTCAAGGCCTGCGCCGAGCCGGACGCCGAGCGCATGCTCAAGGCCGCCCTGGCCAGCCTGACCCTCGGCCTGCCGCTGATCGAACTGGAACGCCTGAACCAGGACGAGCGGGTCTGGGAAGACTGGGTCATGCGCTTTCGCCGTTACCGCGAGATCTGGCAGCGCCAAGGCGTACTGCCGATGCTGCGCCGCCTGCTGCACGACTTCCACCTGCCGCGCAGCCTGATGGCGCGCACCGACGGCGAGCGGGTGCTGACCAACCTGCTGCACCTGGCCGAACTGCTGCAGCAGGCGGCCGGCGAGCTGGATGGCGAGCAGGCATTGATCCGCCACCTGGCCGAGCACCTGGCCAACGCCGGGCAGGCCGGCGAAGAGCAGATCCTGCGCCTGGAAAGCGACGAGCAATTGGTCAAGGTGGTGACCATCCACAAATCCAAAGGCCTGGAATACCCCCTGGTGTACCTGCCGTTCATCTGCACCAGCAAGCCGGTGGATGGCTCACGCCTGCCGCTGTCCTGGCATGACGACGACGGCATCGCGCACCTCACGCTCACCCCCGATGCACAGCAGGTCGAACGTGCCGACGACGAGCGCCTGGCCGAAGACCTGCGCCTGCTCTATGTCGCCCTGACCCGCGCCCAGCACGGTTGCTGGCTGGGGGTCGCCGACCTCAAGCGCGGTACCCAGCGCAGCTCGCAACTGCATCGCTCGGCCTTGGGCTACCTGCTCGGTGGCGGCCTGCCACTGTCGGCGTCCAGTCAACTGGGCGAGTGGCTGCATGCCCTGGCTGCGAACAACCCGACCATCATCAGTGGGCCGCTGCCCGAGGCCGACGAGCAAAGCTACCGTACCCCGGCGAGCGACAGTGAGCTGTTGCCGGCACGCAAACCTCGACGGGCCGCCGCCGAGCAGTGGTGGATCGCCTCCTACAGTGCGCTGCGTGTCGGCGATCAGACGCTCATCGCCGACAGCTCCCAAGCCCAGCAACTGTTGGACGACGAAGCGCTGGACAGCCAGCTGCTGCGCGAAGTGCCGGCCGAGTCCGGTGATATCCACCGCTTCCCCCGTGGCCCCAACCCCGGCACCTTCCTCCATGGCCTGCTCGAATGGGCAGGTCTGGAAGGCTTCGCCGCCGTGAGCGGCCAGCCCGAGCTGATCGAGCGCACCGTGGGCCGGCGCTGCAACCGTCGCGACTGGGCAGGCTGGATCCCCACGCTCAGCCAGTGGCTGCAGCAGATGCTGGTGCAGCCCATGCCGTTGCAGGGCGCTACCCTGCAACTGGCGGCGCTGAGCCAGTACCAGATCGAGATGGAGTTCTGGTTTGCCAGCCATCAGGTCGATACCCTGCACCTCGACCAACTGGTGGTACGCCATACCCATGACGGCGCCGCGCGCCCGGCGCTGCAGCCAACCCAGCTCAACGGTATGTTCAAAGGCTTCATCGACCTGGCCTTCGAGCTGGACGGGCGCTACTACGTGGCCGACTACAAATCCAACTGGCTCGGCCCCGACGCCCAGGCCTATGGCGCACTGGCCATGGAGCAGGCGATCCTCGAGCACCGCTACGACCTGCAGTACGTGCTCTACCTGCTGGCCCTGCACCGACAGTTGCGCGCACGCCTGCCCGACTACGACTACGACCGCCATGTCGGCGGTGCCCTGTTCATCTTCCTGCGCGGCACCCACTCGGCCGGCCATGGCCTGTATCACGCCCGGCCGCCACGGGCGCTGATCGAAGCCCTCGATGCGCTGTTCCGTGGCGAGCACGCGCCCGCGCAGCAGGATCTGTTTGCTGGAGCCACGCCATGAGCCGCAGTCTCGACGACCTTCTGCCGACCCCACTGCAGGCCGAGCACCTGAGTGCCCTGGCGCCACTGCACGACAGCCACGACCTGCTGGCCCTGCTCGACCGCTGGGTGGAGCGTGGCTGGCTGCGTGCGCTGGACCGGGCCTTCGTCGGCTTCCTCGAAGAGCTCGCCCCGGGCAGCGATCCGTTGGTGCTGCTGGCGGCGGCGCTGGCCAGCCACCAACTGGGCCACGGCCATGTCTGCCTCGACCTTGCCCAGACCCTGGCCGAGCCGGACTTCGCCCTGTCGCTGCCGCCGGAAGGCGATGCCCTGGCCGGGCCGCTGCTGCTGCCTTCGCAGTTGCTCGCCAGCCTCGACCTGAACACCTGGTTGCAGCGCATCGACCAAAGCCCCTTGCTGGCAGCAGGCGGCAGCCGCGCACAGCACACGCGCCCTTTGGTGCTCAGTGGTGAACGTTTGTACCTGCGCCGCTACTGGGCTTATGAGCGGCGCATCGACGGCGCACTGCACGAGCGCCTGGCCCGTCAGCAGCCGTTGCAGACGGACCTGTCGGCGCGCCTGGCGCAGCTGTTCGAAGGCGGTGCCCCCACCGGTGAAGTGGACTGGCAGAAGCTTGCCTGCGCCCTGGCCACCCGTGCCGGTTTCAGCGTCATCACCGGCGGCCCCGGTACCGGCAAGACCACCACGGTCGTGCGCCTGCTGGCCCTGCTGCAGGCTCCGGCGGTAGAGCAGGGCCGGCCACTGCGCATTCGCCTGGCGGCGCCCACCGGCAAGGCTGCGGCGCGCTTGACCGAGTCCATCGGCCAGCAAGTCGAGCGGTTGCAGGTCGACAGCGCGGTGCGCGCGCAGATCCCCACCGACGTCAGCACCGTGCACCGTCTGCTCGGCAGCCGCCCGGGCTCGCGCCACTTCCGGCACAACGCAGGCAACCTGTTGCCACTGGATGTGCTGGTGATCGACGAAGCGTCGATGATCGACCTGGAGATGATGGCCAACCTGCTCGACGCGTTGCCCCCCAATGCGCGGCTGGTATTGCTGGGCGACAAGGACCAGTTGGCCTCGGTGGAGGCGGGGGCGGTGCTGGGCGACCTGTGCCGCGACGCCGAGGACGGCTGCTACTGGCCGCAGACCCAGGCCTGGCTGGAGCAGATCGGCGGCCAATCGCTGGCCAACAGCGGCCTGAAACCGGGCGAAAGCCCGCGCAACCCGCTGGCCCAGCAGATCGTCATGCTGCGCCATTCCCGGCGTTTCGGTGAAGGCAGCGGCATTGGCCAGCTGGCACGGCTGGTCAACCGCCAGCAGGCCCCCGAGGCCCGCGCGCTGCTGGCCAGCAAGCCCGATGACGTGTTTTGCCTGACCCTCGGCGGCGAGCATGACAAGCGCTTTGACCGCCTGCTGCTCGAAGGCCTCAACCGCGGCGCCGAAGGCCCGCAGGGCTATCGCAACTACCTGCGCAACATCGGCCGCCTGCGCCCGCCACCGGGCACCCCGGCAGAGGATCCGCGCTGGGAACAGTGGGCCGGCGAAGTGCTCAGCCGTTTCGAGGACTTCCAGCTGCTGTGCGCGGTGCGCAAGGGCGCCTGGGGTGTGGAAGGCCTGAACCAGCGGGTGGAGCGGGTGTTGCACAATGCCGGGCTGATCGACAGCCAGCAGCTGTGGTACGAAGGGCGCCCGGTACTGGTAACCCGCAACGACTACGGCCTTGGCCTGATGAACGGTGATATCGGTATTGCCCTGCGCCTGCCCGATGACCAGGGCCAGGCCCCGCTGCGCGTGGCCTTCCCGCGTAACGACGGCAGTGGCGGGGTGCGTTTCGTCCTGCCCAGCCGCCTGAGCGAGGTGGAAACCGTGTTCGCCATGACCGTGCACAAGTCCCAGGGCTCGGAGTTCAGCCACACCGCGCTGGTGCTGCCCGACGCACTCAACCCGGTGCTGACCAAGGAGCTGGTGTACACCGGCATCACCCGGGCCAAGCACTGCTTCAGCCTGATCGAGCCGCGCAGCGGGGTGTTCGAGGAGGCTGTGGGGCGCAGGGTACGACGTGTTTCGGGGCTGATGCTGGAACAACTGTGATACGGGCGTACCACGTTGCTGTGCTATCGTTGCGGCATTATCTGGCAACTTTTTGAGAGATTTCCCACATGACAGTGGCTGTCTCGGTCTTGAGGCGGGTGAAGGATTGCGCGCGCTCGCTGCTGATGGCCACGCTGTTGCTGACTGGCGTGTGTGCCCAGGCGCTGGCTGGCGAGCCGAGCGCGCAGGCGCAGCAACGGGCCAAGGCCGTGACCCAGGTGGTACTGGGCATCCTCAGCTATGCCCGCTGGCCCGCCGAACCCAACCCCCTGCGCCTGTGCCTGGTCGGCCCCACCGAATACGCCGACGACCTGATCAAAGGCACTGCGCAGAGTTCCGGGCAGCCACTGCAGGTGCGCCGCCTGCTGGCCGGCAATGCCAGCCTGGCCAGTGCCTGTGACGCCGTTTACATCGGCAAGCTCGAACCCGGCGAGCGTGATCGCCTGTTCCAGGCCATCAGCGGTCACCCGGTGCTGAGCATCACCGAAGCCGACGACCCCTGTACCGTGGGCAGCCTGTTCTGCCTGCGTGTCAGCGATCAGCAGGTGGCATTCGACGTCAACCTCGACTCGGTGGCGCGCAGCGGCGTGCGCATCCACCCCAGCGTGCTGCAGTTGTCGCGGCGGCGGGCGGCGCAGCCATGAGCGGCCCTGACCAGCGCATGCCCCGGCCGACGCTGCGAGCGGCGCTGGGGCGTGGCCACCTGGGCATTGCCCTGCTCGCCGCCGGCCTGGCCGGGGTGCTGGTGACCCTGCTCGGGGTGGCCGCCTTGCGCGTCTATGCCAACCACAACCTGCATTTGATCGCCCGCTCGATCAACTACACCGTCGAAGCCGCCGTGGTGTTCGACGACAGCCCAGCGGCCAACGAGGCACTGGCGCTGATCGCCGAGACCGAAGAGGTGGCCGAGGCCAAGGTTTTCGACAACGATGGCAAGCTGCTCGCCCACTGGCAGCGCGATGACCGAACCCTGATGGCACAGCTGCAAAGCCAGGTGGCGCGGACCCTGCTGGAGCAGCCGGTCAACCTGCCGGTGCAGCACAAGGGCCAGAAGGTTGGGCATGTCGAACTGGTCGGCCAGGGCGGCAGCCTGTTGCGCTTCCTGCTCAGTGGCCTGGTCGGGATCCTGCTGTGCACGGTGCTCAGTGCGCTACTGGCGTTGTACCTGTCGCGCCGGCTGTTCGCCGACATCATCCGCCCGCTGCGCCACCTGGCCAGCGTGGCCCACGCAGCGCGCCGCGAACGCAGTTTCGACCGGCGCGTGCCGCAAACCCAGATCGCCGAACTCAACGAACTGGGCAATGACTTCAATGCCCTGCTCGACGAACTGGAGGTCTGGCACAGCCACCTGCAAAGTGAAAACGAAACCCTCGCCCACCAGGCCAGCCACGACAGCCTCACCGGGCTGCCCAACCGCGCCTTCTTCGAGGGCCGGTTGAGCCGCAGCCTGCGCAATGCCGAGCGCCTGGCGCTGTTGTTCCTCGACAGCGACCATTTCAAGCAGATCAACGACAGCCTCGGCCATGCCGTGGGTGACGAAGTGCTGATCACCATCGCCAGCCGGGTGCGCGCGCAATTGCGTGAGCATGACCTGGTGGCGCGCCTGGGCGGCGACGAGTTTGCCGTGCTGCTGGCGCCGCTGCAGGCGCGTGAAGATGCCCAGCGCATCGCCGAGAAGATCATCGCCAGCATGCAGCTGCCGATTCTGCTGGAGGATGGCACCCGCATCACCAGCTCGCTCAGTGTCGGTATCGCCTATTACCCGGACGACGGCCACGACCCGGCCAGTCTGCTCAATGCCGCCGATGCGGCGATGTACCAGGCCAAGCGCAAGCGCCGTGGCCATTGGCAAGTGGCGCAGACGGAACGCTGCGCCACGGATGTAAAAAGCACAGGAGCTGAACCGTGATCGACCGTTTGCTATCGCTGCGTTTGCCGTTGATTGCCATGGCCCTGGCCCTGCTCGCCCTCGGCGGCTGCCAGAGCGTACCGCCCAAGGGCCTGACTGCGGAGCAGGTGGCCGTGCTCAAGCGCGAAGGCTTTGCCCCTGTCGATGAGGGCTGGGCCTTCGACCTGTCCGGCAAGGTGCTGTTCGGCAGCGACCTGGACGGCCTCAATCGCCAGAGCGAGGACATCGTCGAGCGCATCGGCAAGGCCCTGCTGTCGGTGGATATCCAGCGCGTGCGCATCGACGGCCACGCCGATGCCTCGGGCAAGGCCGCCTATAACCAGCAGCTGTCCGAACGCCGCGCCCAGAGCGTGGCCAAGGCGCTGGCCGGCATCGGCATGCAGCCGCAGAACATCCAGACCCGCGGCCTGGGCAGCAGCCAGCCGGTGGCCGACAACCGCACCAGCGCCGGACGCATGGAGAACCGCAGGGTGTCGATCGTGGTGGCGTCAGACTGACGCCACAGGGCCGCTGCGCGGCCCAATCGCTGGCAAGCCAGCTCCCACAGGGATCGCGTATAGCATGGGTCAATGCGGTCGGGGTGGGGGAGCCGGCTTGCCGGCGAAAGGGCTGCAAAGCAGCCCCAATCAACCCTGCGGCCTGGGCAGCAGCCAGCCGGTGGCCGACAACCGCACTAGCGCCGGGCGCATGCAGAACCGGTGGGTGTCGATTCTGGTGGCTTCAGGCTGATGCTACAGGGCCGCTGCGCGGCCCAATCGCTGGCAAGCCAGCTCCCACAGGGATCGCGTATAGCATGGGTCAATGCGGTCGGGGTGGGAGCCGGCTTGCCGGCGAAAGGGCTGCAAAGCAGCCCTAATCAACCTTGAGCGAATTTAATCTCCCGCGTCTCGCCCATCAACAACGGCGCATTCGCCTCGGTCACCTCACGGATGTAATCCCACAGCAGCGTGATCCGCTTGAGCTTGCGCAAATCCTCCCGGCAGTACATCCAGAACTGCCGCGTCACCTCGATCTCCTCCGGCAACACCGTCACCAACCGCGGGTCCTGCGCCGCCAGGAAGCACGGCAGGATTGCCAGCCCGCGCCCCTGCAACGCCGCCGTGTACTGCGCGATGACGCTGGTGCTGCGCAGGTGCGCGTTGGCATTGGGGATCAGGTTCGCCAGGTACAAGAGCTCCGAGCTGAACGCCAGATCGTCGACGTAACTGATGAAGGGATGGCTCGCCAGGTCGCTCACCGCGCCGATCGGCGCGCGGCTGTCGAGGTAGTCCTGGGTGGCGTACAGCCGCAGCCGGTAGTCGCACAGCTTGCAGCACACATAAGGCCCATGCTCGGGCCGCTCCAGGGCGATGACGATATCGGCCTCGCGCTTGGACAGGCTGATGAAGTGCGGCAACGGCAGGATATCCACCGAGATCGCCGGCCAGGCATCGACGAAATGGCTCAGCTGCGGGGTGACGAAGAAGCTGCCGAAGCCTTCGGTGCAGCCCATGCGCACATGCCCCGACAATGCCACGCCCGAGCCCGAGACCTGCTCGCAGGCCATGTGCAGGGTGCTCTCGATCGACTCGGCGTAGCCCAGTAGGCGCTGGCCTTCGGCGGTGAGGACGAAGCCGTTGGTGCGCGACTTTTCGAACAACAAGGTACCCAGCGCCCCTTCCAGTGAGCCGATGCGCCGCGACACCGTGGTGTAGTCCACGGCCAGGCGCTTGGCCGCACTGCTGGCCTTGCGGGTGCGCGCTACCTCAAGAAAGAACTTGAGGTCGTCCCAGTTCAGCGCGCTGAGGGAGGTGAGGTCTTTTTGCATGATGATCCGGTTTTTTTGTTCATTCTTGTTGGATGTTTGCACATCTATACTCGATCTCAGCCCCTACACGCCACCCCGTGTCCACCCCGGCGTAGGCGTCTTCGTTCCGACAATAATTCCAAGGAGAGCGCAGATGAACGCACCCCACAACCCAAACCAGACCAAGGTCGAGCAGGTAAAACTGCTGATCGACGGCCAATGGGTCGAGTCCAAGACCACCGAGTGGCGCGACATCGTCAACCCGGCCACCCAGCAAGTGCTGGCGCGGGTGCCGTTTGCCACCGCCGATGAAGTGAACGCCGCCGTAGCCGCCGCCGAGCGCGCCTTCAAGACCTGGCGCGACACCCCGATCGGCGCGCGCATGCGCATCATGCTCAAGCTGCAGGCGCTGATCCGCGAACACAGCAAACGCATCGCCGTGACCCTCAGCGCCGAGCAGGGCAAGACCATTGCCGACGCCGAGGGCGACATCTTCCGCGGCCTGGAAGTGGTCGAGCACGCCGCCTCCATCGGCACCCTGCAGATGGGCGAGTTCGCCGAGAACGTCGCCAGTGGCGTCGACACCTACACCCTGCGCCAGCCGATCGGTGTGTGCGCCGGCATCACCCCCTTCAACTTCCCGGCGATGATCCCGCTGTGGATGTTCCCGATGGCCATCGTCTGCGGCAACACCTTCGTGCTCAAGCCGTCCGAACAGGACCCGCTGTCGACCATGATGCTGGTCGAGCTGGCGCTGGAAGCCGGGATCCCGGCTGGCGTGCTCAACGTGGTGCACGGCGGCAAGCAGGTGGTCGATGGCATCTGCACCCACCCGGACATCAAGGCGATCTCGTTCGTCGGTTCCACCGAAGTCGGCACCCACGTCTACAACCTGGGCAGCCAGCACGGCAAGCGCGTGCAGTCGATGATGGGCGCGAAGAACCACGCCGTGGTGCTGCCCGACGCCAACCGCACCCAGACCATCAACGCGCTGGTCGGTGCTGCGTTCGGCGCCGCCGGCCAGCGCTGCATGGCTACCTCGGTGGCGGTGCTGGTGGGCAAGGCCCGCGAGTGGCTGCCGGACATCAAGGACGCGGCCAGCAAGCTCAAGGTCAATGCCGGCAACGAGCCGGGCACCGACGTCGGCCCGGTGGTCTCCAAGCGTGCCAAGGAACGGGTGCTGGGCCTGATCGAAAGCGGCATCAAGGAAGGCGCCAAGCTGGAGCTGGACGGCCGTGACGTGAAGGTGCCCGGCTACGAGCAGGGCAACTTCGTCGGCCCGACCCTGTTCTCCGGGGTCAAGACCGACATGCAGGTGTACACCCAGGAAATCTTCGGCCCGGTGCTGGTCACGCTGGAGGTGGACACCCTCGACGAGGCCATCGCCCTGGTCAACGCCAACCCGTTCGGCAACGGTACCGGCCTGTTCACCCAGAGCGGAGCCGCGGCGCGCAAGTTCCAGAGCGAGATCGACATCGGCCAGGTCGGCATCAATATCCCGATCCCGGTACCGGTGCCGTACTTCAGCTTCACCGGCTCGCGCGGCTCCAAGCTTGGCGACCTCGGCCCGTACGGCAAGCAGGTGGTGCAGTTCTACACTCAGACCAAGACCGTCACCGCCCGCTGGTTCGACGATGACAGTGTCAACGACGGTGTAAACACCACCATCAGCCTGCGCTAAGGAGCTGACCATGCGTATCGCATTCATCGGCCTGGGCAACATGGGCGCGCCCATGGCCCGCAATCTGATCAAGGCCGGGCACTCGCTGAACCTGTTCGACCTGAACAAGACCGTACTGGCGGAGCTTGCCGAGCTGGGTGGGCAGGTCAGCGCCTCGCCCAAGGAGGCCGCGGCCAACAGCGAGCTGGTGATCACCATGCTGCCGGCCGCTGCCCATGTGCGCAGTGTCTACCTGGACGAAGAGACCGGCGTGCTGGCCGGCATCCGCCCCGGCACCCCGACCGTGGACTGCAGCACCATCGACCCGCAGACCGCCCGCGAGGTTTCCAAGGCCGCAGCGGCCAAGGGTATCGACATGGGTGACGCGCCGGTCTCCGGCGGCACTGGCGGCGCGGCGGCGGGCACGCTGACCTTCATGGTCGGCGCCAGCGAGGCGCTGTTCGCCACCCTCAAGCCGGTGCTGGAGCAGATGGGCCGCAACATCGTGCACTGCGGCGAGGTAGGTACCGGGCAGATCGCCAAGATCTGCAACAACCTGCTGTTGGGCATCTCGATGATCGGCGTGTCCGAAGCCATGGCCCTGGGCAATGCACTGGGCATCGACACCAAGGTGCTGGCCGGGATCATCAACAGCTCGACCGGGCGCTGCTGGAGCTCGGACACCTACAACCCGTGGCCGGGCATCATCGAGACCGCACCGGCCTCGCGCGGCTATACCGGCGGCTTCGGCGCCGAATTGATGCTCAAGGACCTGGGCCTGGCCACCGAGGCCGCACGCCAGGCGCACCAGCCGGTGATCATGGGCGCCGTGGCCCAGCAGCTGTACCAGGCCATGAGCCTGCGCGGCGAAGGCGGCAAGGATTTCTCGGCGATCGTCGAGGGGTATCGCAAGAAGGATTGATGGGCGAGAGGGACTTCATCGCGGACCGTATGGTCCTCCCCCTTGTAACTGCGCACCTTGGGGGAGGAGCATGCGCTTCGCGATTTTTTTTGCCCGTTGTTCCAGCAGTAGCCTTGCTTGTGGGAGCCGGCTTGCCGGCGATGCAGGCAGCACGGTATTGGGCACCGGCTTCGCCGGTGATCGCCGGCAAGCCGGCTCCCACAGGATTTGCTGTTTTGCCGAACGATCAGGCAAACACGAAATACTTGCGCACCGTCTCGACCACTTCCCAGGTGCCTTTCATCCCCGGTTCGATCACGAACACATCCCCTGCCTTCAGGTGCTTGGGCTCTTCACCTTCCGGGGTGACGATGCAGTAGCCATCGAGGAAATGGCAGAACTCCCACTTCTCGTAGTTGACCTCGAACTTGCCCGGGGTGCAGATCCAGGTACCCATGATCTTGCTGCCGTCGGCCGACAGGTAGGCGTTGAGGTTGACGGTGTGCGGGTCGCCGCCGATGCGCTTCCACTTGGTCGCGTCGACCACCGGGGTGGGGCAGGTTTCGCGCAGGACGGTGATGAAATCGGACATGGCGTGGCTCCAGGCAGTGAGTGATAGAACGCATCACCATAGGGCCAGGCGTCGTCGGCCAGTTGCCTGTGCTCGACGCCTGGCTGTCTGGATGCGCTATCCGGCCTGCTGGCTCGGGCTGTGCACCACACTGGCGCTGGCCTGAGCGACGCTCAACGCAGGGTATTCACCTCGACGGTGATGTGCGCCAGCTCTTCATGCACCCCAAGCGCCTGGCGCACGCTGTCGGCGCTCAGTGCGCCGGCGGTGGCCAGGCTGACGATGCAGGCGTACTGGTCCTTGCCAACGCGCCACACATGCAGGTCGGTGATGGCGGCGGCCACCGGCAGTTGCGCTACCACCTCGCGGATCTCCGCGACCACCGGCGCATCCATTTCGGCATCCAGCAGCACCCGCCCGGTATCGCGCAGCAGGCCTTTGGCCCACAGCGCCACCAGTAGCGCGCCGACCAGGCCCATGACCGGGTCTAGCCAGCCGGCACCCCACAGTTTGCCGGCCACCAGGGCAACGATCGCCAGAACCGAAGTGGCGGCGTCGGCGATCACATGCAGGTAGGCCGAACGCAGGTTGAGGTCGTGGTGGTGATGGCCGTGGTCATGCGCATGCTCGTGGTGATGCGTGTGGTCATCGCGCAGCAACCAGGCGCAGATCAGGTTGACCGCCAGGCCGATCACGGCGATGAAGATCGCCTCGTCGTAATGGATGGCGCCTGGCGTCAGCAGCCGCTCAACCGACTGGAACGCCATCAGTGCGGCCACGCCAAGCAGCAACAGGGCGCTGGAGTAGCCGCCGAGAATCTCGATTTTCCAGGTGCCGAAGGCAAAACGACGGTCGCCTGCGTAGCGCCGCGCAGCGGCGTAGGCCAGTAGCGACAGGCCGAGCGCGAGGGCATGGGAACTCATGTGCCAGCCGTCGGCCAGCAGGGCCATGGAGTTGAAGAACCAGCCACCGGCGATTTCCGCCACCATCATCACGGCAGTCAGCCATACCGCCAGCCGCGTCTTGCGCTCAGCACCGAGGTTGCTGGTATGGAACTGGTGGCTGTGCAGCCAGCGGTCGGAGGTTTGCGTGGTCATGGTTTATCATGCTCCCGAACAGGTATGAAATATACTATACCCCAGTATACCTGCAGTGATGGAAGCAGAATGGCACATACCCTCAAGAGCAAGAAGCAGCTGCTGACCCGGGTGCGCAAGATCAAAGGCCAGGCAGCCGCGCTGGAGACTGCGCTGGAGCAGGAAAAGGACTGCCTGGCGATCCTGCAGCAGATCGCCGCCGTGCGCGGTGCAGTGAACGGGCTGATGGCCGAAATGATGGAAGGGCATATCCGCGAGCATCTGGTGGCGGAGGGGCTGAGCGCCGAGGAGCGGCTGGAGGAGGCCGACAAGGTAGCTGCGCTGCTGCGCTCCTACCTGAAATAGCGTTTGGCAACACCGTGGGGCTGGTCTCGCGATACGCGCTACAACCGCTCGCGCACAGCGGCAATCACCTCAGGTATACCCCTCCCCAGTACCTTGGGTGGCGTCGGGCTTTCGCCGAACTCGCGCCAGACGAACAACGTCAGCTCCGCCCCGTCGGTCTTCGACAGGGCATGCTCCAGCGAGCCGAACTGTTGCAGCGCGCGGTAACGCTCATCAGCCCAGAACAGCGCCTCGACCCAGTCATGGACCGGGATGAAGTGAAAGTGCAGCGGGCAACCCGGTACATGCCCGAAGCGCCCGATGTACAACCACTTGGGCGCCAGCGCTTGCTCCATGGCCCGTTGCAGCCTGGCCATCAGCCGGCCCATGTCCGCCAGCGCCTGGTCGGGCAGGTCGGCCAGGCTGTCCACCGGCGCCCGCGAACCCAGCATCAGGTAGCCGGGCAGGCGCGACGTCAGGTGATGGTTGACGATCCAGTGCTCGCTCTCGTGAACGATGTATTCCCCGGGAATGTTCACCGACTCAGGCCCACCAGTAGCGCACGAAGTGGAAGAACACCGGCGCTGCGAAACACACCGAATCCATGCGGTCGAGCATGCCGCCATGGCCTTCGATCATGTGCCCCCAGTCCTTCACCCCGCGGTCGCGCTTGATCGCCGACATCACCAGCCCGCCGAAGAAGCCCATGGCATTGACGGTCAGCGCCATCAACGCCGCCTGCCAGAAGGTGAACGGGGTGATCCAGCACAAAAGCGCGCCCACCAGGGTGGCCAGCGCCACGCCGCCGGCCAGGCCTTCGACGGTTTTCGACGGCGACAGGTTGGGCGCCACCTTGCGTTTGCCGAACAGTTTGCCGCACACGTACTGCAGCACGTCGCTGATCTGCACCACCAGGATCAGCCAAGCGATCAGCAGCAGGTTGCGGCCTTCGAAGCCAGGGATATCCAGGGTCATCAGCGCCGGCACCGACGACACGCAGTACACCGCGATCATCAGCCCCCATTGCACCTTCGAGGCGCGCTCGAGGAAGCGCGTGGTGTCGCCGCCGAAGCTGGCGAGGATCGGCAGCAGCAGGAACAGGTACACCGGGATGAAGATGCTGAACAGCCCGTACCAGTCCATGGCGATCAGCAGGTACTGCACCGGCAGCGCCACGTAGAACGCCGCCACCAGCGCCGGGTAGTCGCTGCGCCGGGTCGGGGTGAGGGTCATGAACTCGCGCAGGGCGTAGAACGACACGCCGTAGAACAGCACGATCACCCCGTACTTGCCGAACACGAAGGCGATGCCGATCACCAGCACCATGACCCACCAGGCATTGATGCGCGCGTTGAGGTTGTCGATGACCGCGTGCGGGGCAGGGCCGGCGCGCCACTTGAGCAGGCGCCCGATGGCGCTGGCCAGCAGCAACAGGGCGCCGATGCCGGCGAACAGCGAAAGGGTGTTGTGATCCATCTCAGGCGTCCTTCGGGGCCAGGTTCAGCAGGGCCTCGCGGGCCCGCTCGAGAAATGCGTGTTTGCCTTCGTCCGCCTGCAGGTGCAGCGGCTCGCCGAAACTCAAGGTGCACAGCAGCGGCAGCGGCAGGGCACGGCCCTTGGGCATGACCCGGTTGAGGTTGGCGATCCACACCGGCACCAGCTCGACCTGCGGGTTGGCCGCGGCCAGGTGGAACAGGCCGCTCTTGAAGGGCAACAGCGGTTCGTCACCGAGGTTGCGCGTGCCTTCCGGGAAGAAGATCAGCGAGTCGCCCTGGGCGAACGCGTCGAGCACCGGTTGCAGCGGATTACCCTCGGCCGGCGTGCGCGTGCGATCGATCAGCACAGCGTTGAACACCTGGCGGATGAGGAAGTCGCGAATACCGGGCTTGCACCAGTAGTCGGCCCCCGCCACGGGGCGGGTGTGGCGGCGAAGAGGGTCGGGCAGTGCCGCCCACAGCAGCACGAAGTCACCGTGGCTGCTGTGGTTGGCGAAGTACAGCCGTTGTACCGGCTGTGGCGTGCAACCCAGCCACAGGGCGCGGGCGCCGGTGATCAGGCGGGCGGCGGAGGTGATGACGAAGGCGGTCAGGCTGGCGAGCATGGCGGCGGTCTTATCCGGTGAAGGGGAGGGTCAGTATCAGCAGCACTTGCACGGCCAGGCACAGGGCCTGGCGGCGCAGCAGGGCCAGCGCGGCCTGGCTGCGCGCCGGCCAGTCGCGGCTGTCGCTGGCGCTGGGTTTGAGGCGGAGCTCATGCAGGGCACGGTCCAGTGCCTGGGTATCGGCGGGCAGGTCGCTGCTGGCGGCCAGGTGGGTGAACAGCTCGGCATCCAGGGCGACACGTATCGCCCAGTACTTGTGGGCCAGGCCGATGACCAGCAGCGCCGCGCACAGTGCGCGGGCCGGCGAAGGCAGCGCCACGCCAAACAGCGGTGCAACGCTGCAGGCGATTGCCAGCAGGGTGATGCCGTCCGACAAGCGCTCCAGCTGGCGCCCGCGGGCGAGCAGGCTGGCGACGGTGAACAGGTTCATGGGTGGGTTTCCAGTTGCTGCAACGCACGGCGATGGGCGCTGTGCAGGACCACTTTGGGGCGTGCCTTGCGGATCAGCATTTCGGCCTGGCTGGCGTCGCTGCAACGGCCGCTGATGATCAGCCAGGCAGCTACCGCGCTGGCGCTGCGCGAATAGCCCAGGGCGCAGCAGACCAGCACCGGGCCATGCTGGCGCAGGTGTTCGATGGCGGCGGCGGCTTGTTCCAGGGTTTGCCGGCTAGGGGCGATCAGGTCCAGGCTCGGCAAGCTCCGGTACTGCACAGGCTGTTCGAAGGCCAGCTCCGCACACAGGTCGATCACAGCAGCAAACGCCGTCGCCTCCCCGTGCCCCGGCATCCGCCCCAGATACACCCCATCCAACACTTCATCCGCCTGCGGGTGCCGCCGGGTCCACAACCGTGAGTTGGCCCACGCTGCCAGCAGATAGGGCGCCAGCAACACGCTCGCGGCAATCGACAGCCGGCCATCCGCGCCTTTCTGGAAACCGCCCGCACCGAACAGGCCATAGTTCAGCGCCACCAGCAGCAGCGACACAGCCGGCCACAACAGCCACAAGCTGACGTGCCCGAGCTTGAGGGCCAGCACGGCCAGCAGCATCGCGCCGAGCCCGTAGCGCAACGCCATGCGCCAACGCTTGGGGTCGCGTGCCAGTCGGGCGTGCTGCCAGGGCAGCGGGCCTTGCTGCGGCCACAGCCACAGGCAGACGAAACCGGCCAGTGCGCCGGTTGGCAGGTCGATGAAGTGATGCTGCCAGGTGGTCAGCACCGACAATCCGATCAGCCCCATCCAGCCATGCACCAGCCAACGCCACATAGGCTGGCGGGTGTGCCGGGCGAACATCGTCCAGATGATCACCAGCAGTGCGATATGCAGCGACGGCGCCTGGTTGTAAGGCTTGTCGAAGCCCATCAGCACATCGAACAGCCAGCCGAACAGCCCCGACAGTTCCGGGCGCTCGAAGGTGAAGCGCAGCGGCCAGAGCAGGAAGCAAGCGACGCTGACCAGCTGTGCGGTCAGCAGCGCCAGGGCGTGGCGGTCCATCTCCCGGCGGGTGTGCGGCAACAGGAACGACAAGCCGTACAACAGGTCGATCGACCAGTACGGGATGATCGTCCATGGCCACAACGGCATGTGCTGTTCCCAGGCGAACACCAGGCTGCCGACATCTTCGCGCCCAGCCGTGTAGTTGTTGGCCAGGCCGTAGCTGAGGAAAAACAACGGGCCGAGCAGCAACAGCCACAGCACGCCACGTCGGATCAGCCCTGCTTCACGGGCCATCAACGCACCCGCTGCGCCAGGCTGACACTGAAAATGCCCCACTCGTCGATGCGCTGGGTGATCTTGCGAAAGCCCGCCGCCGCCACCAACTGGTCCATCTCCGCCTGGCTGCGCCGGCGCATCACCCAGGCCTGGCCGCCACGGTGGCTGGTCAGCGCCCGGGCGATCATCTCCAGTTGCGGGTGCCAGGGCTGGCCGGTGTACACCAGGTAGCCGCCTTCCTCGACGGCATCGGCCAGCCCCGCCAGCGAGTTAGCCACGGCCTCATTGCCGGGGAACAGCTCATACAGGCCCGAAACCACGGCGAGGGTCGGGTGCGGGTCGAGGCCGGCCAGGCTCTGGCGGTCGAAGGCGTCGCCCTGGACGAAACGGGCGATTTCCCCCAGGCCCTTTTCGCTGATCAGCGCGTTGCCTTGCTGCACGTTCAGCTCGCTGTAGTCGCGCAGCAGGATCGAGTCGGGTAGCTGCTGCAAGCCCTGCAGCGCTTCGAGGATGTAGCGGCCGTGGCCGGCGGCGATATCGACGATGTGCACCGGGCGCAGTTGCTCGCGCAGTTGCGCGATGGCCAGGCGCAGCAGTTCCTCGACGTTGAGCTTGCGCTGGCGGATGCCGCGCCAGCCGATGGCGTTGAGGTAGTTCTGGTCGATCATCTCGCCCAGCCGGCCCTTGCCGGTGGGCCGGTTGCGGTACACGTAGTCGAGGGTCGAGCCAGAGTCGAAGCCGGTGTCGAAGCCCAGCTTCACGCCAGCGGAAAGGCCCTTGCCCAGTTGCAGGCCGGCACGCGTGGCGCGCCAGTACAGGTCGCGTGGCGAATTGGGCGGCAGCGGTGCGGCCAGGCTTTCGGCCTCGGCGCAGCTGGCGCCGGTCTTGTCGGCATCGAGCAGCGATGGTGCGGGTGCAGGGTTATCGAAACAATGCTCGACGAAGCGCTTGATCCGCGCCAGGGCATGGGCGCGGTCCCGTTCGCCGAGGGTGTCGTGGAAGAAGCCGGGCAGGATGTGCATCTCTTTGCGCGCACTGCCCAGGCGCTCGAAGAAGCGCTCCTGCGGGGCGCGTTCGACCACGAAGTCCGAGCCCGATACCAGCAACTGCGTCGGCACCTGGATCGCCTGGGCATCGGCCACCACGCGGTCGGCGGCGTCGTAGAGGCCGAGCAGCATGGTCACCGAGATCGGCCGGCTGATCAGCGGGTCGGCCACGTAGGACATGACCCGCTCCGGGTCGTGGGTGAGCAGGCGCGGCTTGACGTAGCTGTTGACGAAGAAATTGCCGCGCAGGGCTTTCATCAGCTTCAGCCCGGGGCGGGCGAAGGGGACGTAGAGTTTGACCTTGAACGCTGGCGAAGCGAGCACCAGGCAGCGCACCTTGGGCGCGTAGTCATGGGCCCAGGTGGCGATCAGCACCGCCCCGACGCTCTGCGCCAGCACCACCAGGTCGGGCTCGGCGATGCCGTGCTGCGCCTGGATATGCTCGATGAAGGTCTGCACGTCGCGCACGCTGGTGGCGAAGCTCGGGCTGTCGCCGCGCGCGCCCGGCGACTGGCCATGGCCACGGGCGTCCCAGGCGAAAACGTCATAGCCGGGCAGGTCCAGCTCGTCGGCCAGGTGCGCCAGGCGCCCGCCGTGCTCGTGGCCACGGTGGAACATCACCACGGCACGGCGCGGCTGGTGTTCGTTGCGTGTGGCGGGCCAGTGACGGTAGTGCAGCTCGACGCCGTCATGGGTGGAAAAATGCAGCGATTGCGCTTGGCGCATGGCGAATATCCTTGTCCGGCAGCGGGGGCTCAGCGGGTTTCGGCCAGGCCCTGGCGAACCCGGTTGTACAGGGTATAGAGCGAGAGCAGCAGGATGACCAGCAGCAGGCCGTTGATCCAGGTTGCGCTCAGCAGCCCGAAGGCTACCCCGGTGCCCAGCAGGCCGAAGGCGAAGGCCCGGTCGCTCTTGCCCATCGGCCCGTCGTAGCGCCGCGACGCGCCGGCCAGTGGGCCCATCACCCCGGCGTACTCGCTGAAGACCGCGAGCAGCACCACCAGCACCACCAGCACCGGCGATACGCCGGCCAGCAGGGCGAAGGGCAGGTACAGCGCGGCATCGGCGATCACGTCGCACAGCTCGTTGAGGTAGGCGCCCAGCTTCGATTGCTGGCCGAACTCCCGGGCGAGCATGCCGTCCACCGCATTCAGTGCCATGCGCAGCAGCATCCACACCGGCACCAGGATGAACAGCCACGCCACCTGGGGCAGCCAGGCCAGCAGCAGGCCGATGAGCAAGGAGATTGCGCCAGCGGCGACGGTGACCTGGTTGGCGGTGACGCCACGCTCGAACAGGCGTTGCACGGTCGGGCGCAGCAGCGCCTGGAAGCGGGGTTTGAGCTGGTAGATCGATGGCACGTGGAATTCCCTGTCGTGGTGCGGCGATGCGGCAATTGTGAATAAGGCGCATGGGCGGCGGCAAGTTGAAAGCGCCCATCTGTGAAGTGCATCAGGCCTACGAAACGGAAGGAATGTGCCGCTTGTCGCGTATTGTGTGCATGGTGTGTATTTGGCTTGGTTAAAACCCATAGTGGTGTGTACGCTACACATCACTCGCCAAAGGAAGGATGCATGCGCAGCAGGGACGTGATCCAGCTCATCGAAGCCGACGGCTGGTACGAGGTGGAAGTGAAAGGAAGTCACCATCAATTCAGGCATCCGCACAAGCGAGGGCGGGTCACGGTTCCCCATCCCAAAAGCGATCTGCCCAGGGGCACCGTGCACAGCATTTTGAAACAGGCTGGCTTGAAATGAGGCCGGTTGCGTTGAGCGGGACGCTTTGCGGCCCACAGGACCAAGGGAGACAGACCATGAAATTCCCCGTTGTACTGCATAAGGATGAGGGCTCGGATTACGGCGTGATCGTGCCCGACGTGCCAGGCTGCTTCTCGGCCGGCGCTACTGTTTCCCAGGCGCTGGAGAATGTGCAGGAAGCCCTGGCCCTGCATTTCGAAGGCCTGGTGGCCGACGGCGAGGCGTTGCCGCAGGCCGAGGAGGTGGATGTGCATGTGGCCAACCCCGATTACGCCGGAGGCGTCTGGGCGGTGGTGGACTTCGATGTCACCCCGTACCTGGGCAAGGCGGTGCGCTTCAATGCCACGTTGCCCGAGAACCTTCTGCAGCGCATCGACGAAAAGGTGAAGCGCGATCATCGTTATGCCTCGCGCTCTGGCTTCCTCGCCTCGGCTGCGCTGCGCGAGCTGGCGGTCGCCTTCCGCTAACCCTCGGCTTTGGCGCGGTCCCTGTAGGAGTGGCAAGGCCACACCTACAGGGACCGCGCAGCTGTTCAGGTCGTCAGCAAATGCTCGACCAGCGCCGCCGCATAGCCGGGGAGCGCGGCAAAATCCCGGGCGCACACCTGCAATTGCCGGTTCGCCCACGCCTCGTGCAGCGCCACCCAGTGCAGGGGCAATACACCCTGCCAACGCCGCACCGAGGCCAATGGCACCACCCCCACGCCAGCCCCGCCAGCCACCATGCGGATCACCCCATCGAAGCCCTCGGCGCGTACCCGCACCAGCATCCTGTGCCCCAGCCGCAGTGCCTGTTCCTCAAGGTGCAAGGCCAGTGCGCTGTTCGGGCCCAAGCCGACATGCCCGTATGCAAGGCTTTGCACAAAATCGGGCGCGGCTGCTTCGACCAGTGCATGCCCCACCGGCATCACCAGCACCAGCGGATCGTCGCGAAACACTCGGGTCTGCAGATGCCCGCTGGGCGCAGCGGTGGAGACGATGCCCAGGTCAGCCATGCCTTGGGTAATGGCCTGGACGATGCGCAGGCTCGGCTGTTCCTGCACGTCGATGCTCACCCCCGGGTACTCGACCAGATACCGTGCCAGCAACTCGGGCAGGTACTCGGTCAGCGCCGCGGTGTTGCACAGCAGGCGCACCTGGCCCTGCTGGCCCTTGGCGTACTGGGCCAGGTCGTATTGCAACCGCTCCACCTGCGCGGCGATCAGCCGCGCGTGCTGCAGCAGGGCCTGGCCAGCGGGTGTCGGCTGCACGCCGCGGCGATTGCGTTCGAGCAACGGGATGCCGAGCGAGGCTTCCATGGCGCGGATGCGGGCGCTGGCGGCCGGTAGCGACAGGTGGCTACGGCGTGCGCCAGCAGTGATGTTGCCGCACTCCAGGGTGTGCTGGAACAGCGCAAGGTCGGTCAGGTCGAAATGCATCAGCCTCTGTCCTGGCAAAAGTCTGGCTGAGTATATGGCGAATTTTCAGGCTTGCGCGGGCACGTCAGGATGGCGTCATGAATACATATTTCGCGTTTTACCAGAACATCGGCCCGGCATTGACGCTGCTGGTGATGCTCACCTTCCTGCTGGCCGGCGCGGTCAAAGGGGTCATCGGCCTGGGGTTGCCGACCATCGCCATGGGCCTGCTTGGGCTGGCTATGCCTCCGGCGCAGGCTGCGGTGCTGCTGATCGTGCCCTCGACGCTGACCAACCTGTGGCAGCTGGCAACAGGCGGGCATCTGCGGGCGTTGATGCGGCGCTTGGGCGGGATGCTGCTGATGATCTTCGGCGGTACCTTGCTGGGCAGTCGCTGGCTGGGCATCGACAGTGGCCCCTGGGCGGCCCACGCCTTGGGTGGTGCGCTGGTGGTGTACGCCCTGTATGGCCTGATCGGGCCGGGCCTGCGCCTGGCGCGGCATCACGAGCGCTGGCTGGGCCCGTTGTGCGGGCTGGTGACGGGGGTGGTCACGGCTGCCACCGGGGTGTTCGTGATGCCCGCCGTGCCCTACCTGCAGAGCCTCGGCCTGAGCCGCGACGAAATGGTCCAGGCCTTGGGCCTGTCGTTCACCGTCTCGACCCTGGCGCTGGCCATCGGCCTGGCCGGCCAGGAGGTACTGGACGGCCAAACGCTGGGTGCCTCATTGCTGGTGCTGGCCCCGGCGTTGCTGGGCATGTTCGCCGGTACCTGGTTGCGCAGCCGTATCAGTGCAGCGCTGTTCAGGCGCTGCTTCTTCATCGGCCTGGCGCTGCTGGGCGGGCACCTGCTGATCAACGGTTAGCGGAGGAGGCGCTGAGCATTTCGATCATCTGCAAATCGAAGTCGCGCTCCAGGTATTTCATGCGGTTTTCAAAGAATTCAGCCATGTGCGGCAGGGCCGAGTGCACGTCCAGTGCCGCCTTGTCTGCCCACACCTCGAAGAACAGGAACAGGCTCGGGTCTTCCTTGTCGCGCAGCATGTGGTACTCGATGCAGCCCGGCTCCTGGCGGCTTGGTTCCACGTAAGGACGGAACAGCTGCTCGAAGGCATCGGACATGTCCGGGCGGGTCTTGGCTTGGAGGATGAAAGCGAACTGCTCGCTCATGGTGAGGCCTCTGTGGATGAGAAAGTGAGCAGATTCTAAGGCAATAATTGGCTATCAATTCGTGATTTGAAGGCAAATGTATTTTGCCGTGCCCCGGCTTTATCCGCCGCCCGCGACTGCCTAATCTGCCGCCATCCAATTGACCCGGTCGCCGGTACAAACCCTTCGAGGCACACCATGAAAAAGATTCTTCTGCTCAACGGCGGCAAGCAATTCGCCCATTCCGACGGTCGCCTCAACGAGACCCTGCACGAGGCCGCCCTGGCCCATCTGGACCGCGCCGGCTTCGACCTGAAGCAAACCTTCATCGATGGCGGTTACTACGCCCAGGAAGAAGTCGAAAAATTCCTTTGGGCCGATGTGGTCATCTACCAGATGCCCGGCTGGTGGATGGGCGCACCCTGGACCGTGAAGCAGTACATCGATGAGGTGTTCACCGCTGGCCACGGCAGCCTGTATGCCAGCGATGGCCGCACCCGCTCGGACGCTTCGCAGAAGTACGGCAGCGGCGGGCTGATCCACGGCAAGCAGTACATGCTGTCGCTGACCTGGAACGCACCCCAGCAGGCGTTCGATGACCCGGCTGACTTCTTCGAAGGCAAGGGCGTGGATGCGGTGTACTTCCCGTTCCACAAGGCCAACCAGTTCCTCGGCATGACCGGGCTGCCGACCTTCCTGGCGGTGGATGTGATGAAGCGGCCGGATGTGCCGGCGGCGCTGGCGGCGTATGAGCAGCATCTGGACCGGGTGTTCGGCAAGGCGCAATAAGCGTGCGCAGCCCTTTCGCCGGCAAGCCGGCTCCCACAGTGGCTTGTGGGAGCCGGCTTGCCGACGATGGGCCGCACAGCGGCCCCTTGCACGGCGCCGACGTAGCAGCTATGAATCAGTTCGACATTCAATCCAGGCCACTCGCGTGAAAACCCGCTCCGAAGAACTCCAGGTATTCGTCGCCGTCATCGACTGCGGTTCGATCTCGGCCGCTGCCGAGCAGATCGGCCAGACCCCGTCGGCGGTCAGTCGCACCTTGTCGCGCCTGGAGGGCAAGCTGGGCACCACGCTGGTCAACCGCACCACCCGGCGCATGGACCTGACCGAGGAAGGGCGCTTCTTCCTCGAACGTTCGCGGCAGATCCTCGAGCAGATGGACGACATGGAAGAGCGCCTGTCGATGCACCGCCAGACCCCGTCCGGGCGCCTGCGCATCAATGCTGCCGGGCCGTTCATGCTGCACGCGATCCTGCCCTGGATCAGCGAGTTCCGTCAGCAGTATCCCGATATCGAACTTGAACTGAACACCGACGACCTGATCATCGACCTGCTGGAGCAGAGCACCGACGTGGCCATCCGCATCGGTGAGCTGGCCGACTCCAGCCTGCATGCCCGGGCGCTGGGCTGCAGCCCGGTACAGGTGCTCGCCAGCCCTGCGTACCTGGCCCGGCACGGCACCCCGCAGAAGGTCGAGGACCTCGTCGAGCATTGCCTGCTCGGTTTCAGCGCCCCCGAGTCGCTCAACCAGTGGCCACTGCGCCACGCCCAGGGCGAGCGCTGGGCGATCCGCCCGCAGTTGCTCGCGTCCAGCGGCGAGACCCTGCGCCAGCTGGCCATCGCCGGGGAAGGCATCGTCAGCCTGTCGCACTTCATGACCCACGAAGACATCCGCGCCGGCCGCCTGCAGGTGCTGCTGGCGGAGCACAACAACGGCTATCGCCAGCCGATCCATGCGGTCTACTACCGCAATACCCAGCTGGCCCTGCGCATTCAGTGCTTCCTTGATTTCATCCAGGCCAAGCTGGCGGCGTACGCCTGCGCAGTTGCCTGAATGCGACAACTGCTGCCCGTCGGCGGCGGAAATTTCCTACGGTGTTTGCTTAGTCGGAGCGCTTCGGCCTTAATGGCTGATCAACAAAAACAACACCAAGGAAGTGCCCATGCGTCTTGTCATGTTCCAGCCATTGGCCCTCGGGGCCGCGATCCTGAGCTGTTCCTCCGCTTTTGCCGTGACCCTGGAAGGCGGCGCGGTGGCCGCGCCTGATCAATATGGCGCACAGGTGGCCGCCGATATCCTCAAGAAGGGCGGCAACGCGGTGGACGCCGCGGTTGCCACGGCCTTCACCCTCGCCGTCACCTACCCCGAGGCCGGCAACATCGGCGGCGGTGGCTTCATGACCCTGTTCGTCGACGGCAAACCGTACTTCCTCGACTACCGCGAAGTGGCCCCCAAGGCCGCCACCAAGACCATGTACCTGGATGACAAGGGTGAGGTGATCGAGAACCTGAGCCTGGTCGGCGTGCGTGCAGCCGGCGTGCCGGGCACGGTGATGGGCCTGTGGGAGGCGCATCAGAAGTTCGGCAAGCTCAAGTGGAGCGAGCTGCTCACCCCGGCCATCGGCTATGCCAAGAACGGCTTCAAGATTGCCCAGAAGCAGTACCAGTACCGCGACGACGCCCAGGGCCTGTTCAAGACCGCCACCAATTTCAATGACTACTTCGCCAGCATGAAGGTGGGTGAGCTGTTCAAGCAGCCCGAGCTGGCGCAGACCCTGGAACGCATCGCCGACAAGGGCGTCAGCGAGTTCTACCAGGGCAAGACCGCCGACCTGCTGGTGGCGCAGATGCAGGCCGACAAGGGCCTGATCACCAAGGAAGACCTCAAGGACTACAAGGCGCTGTGGCGCAACCCGATGGCCATCGACTGGCGCGGCAATGTGGTCTACACCGCGCCACCGCCGAGCTCTGGCGGCGTCGCCCTGGCCCAGCTGCTGGGCATCAAGGAAGACCGTGCGGCCGACTTCAAGGGCGTCGAGCACAACTCGGCCAAGTACATCCACCTGCTGGCCGAAATCGAGAAGCGCGTGTTCGCCGACCGCGCCGACTACCTTGGGGACCCCGCCTTTACCCAGGTGCCGGTGGACAAGCTGGTCGCCAAGGACTACCTGGCCAAGCGCGCAGAGCAGGTCAACCCGAACGCGATCTCCGAGACAGACAAGGTCAAACCGGGCCTGGAGCCGCACCAGACCACGCACTTCTCGATCGTCGACAAGCAGGGCAACGCGGTGAGCAACACCTACACCCTCAACCTCGACTACGGCAGCGGCGTGGTGGTGAAGGGCGCAGGCTTCCTGCTCAACGACGAAATGGATGACTTCAGCGCCAAGCCCGGTGCGGCCAACGCCTTCGGCGTGGTGGGCGGTGACGCCAACGCCATCGCCCCGGGCAAGCGCATGCTCTCGTCCATGAGCCCGACCCTGGTGACCCGTGACGGCAAGGTGGTGCTGGTGGTGGGCACGCCGGGCGGTTCGCGGATCTTCACCTCGATCTTCCAGGTGATGAACAACCTGTATGACTACAACATGCCGCTGGAGAAATCGGTGGCGGCGCAGCGGGTGCATCACCAGTTGCTGCCCAAGGACACCATCTATTTCGACAGCTATGCGCCGCTCACCGGCAAAGTGGCCGATGACCTGAAGAAGATGGGTTATGTGCTGGAGGATCAGGGCTGGGAGATGGGCGACATCCAGGCGATCCGGGTTACCGGGGAGAAACTGGAGACCGCTTCCGACCCGCGTGGGCGGGGCGTTGGGATGATCGTCAAGTAATCGCGATCAGGGCTGCGTTGCAGCCCATCGCCGGCAAGCCGGCTCCCACAGGGTATTGAGTGCTTCTGTGGGAGCCGGCTTGCCGGCGATGGGCCGCAAAGCGGCCCTCTTGAGGTCAGACGCGGAACTGGCTGACCAGTGTCTGCAGGTGCCCACCCAGGCGCGCCAGCTCGACGCTGGAGGCTGCGGTCTCATCACTGGCTGCAGCGGTCTGCTCCGACACATCACGCACATTCAGGATGCTGCGGCTGATCTCTTCGGCCACGGCGCTCTGCTGCTCGGCGGCGGCGGCGATCTGCTGGTTCATCGACTGGATGTTCGACACCGTACGGGTGATGTTCTCCAGCGAACCACCGGCCTTGCGCGCCAGTTCCACACTGCTGTCGGTCAGGCTGCGGCTGCCGTTCATCGCTTCGGCGACTTGCTGGGTACCGTGCTGCAGGCTGGCGATCAGGCCTTCGATCTCTTCGGTCGACTGCTGGGTGCGCTGGGCCAGGCCGCGCACTTCGTCGGCGACCACCGCAAAGCCACGCCCGGCCTCACCGGCACGGGCAGCTTCGATGGCGGCGTTGAGGGCCAGCAGGTTGGTCTGCTCGGCCACCGACTTGATCACATCCATCACACTGCCGATCTTCTGGCTTTCCTGCTGCAGCAGGGTCATGGCGTCGGTGGAGCGTTTGACTTCCTGGGCCAGGCGTTCGATCTGGCTGATCGCCTCACCCACCACTTTGTCGCCGCCGCGGGCTTCGCCGTCGGCATTGGTCGCGGCAAAGGCCGCTTGTTCGGCATTGCGCGCCACTTCCTGCACGGTGGCGGCCATTTCGTGCATGGCGGTGGCCACCTGGTCGGTCTCGACCTTCTGGCTGTTGGCACCGGCGCTGGTCTGCTCGGTCACCGCCGACAGCTCTTCGGCTGCGCTGGCGATCTGGGTGACGCCGTCGCGGATACCGGTGATCAGTTCACGCAAGGTGGTGCCCATACGGCCGATGCCCTGTTGCAGCACGCCGAGCTCGTCGCGGCGGGTCACGCGCAGGTTCTGGGTGAGGTCGCCGCTGGCGATCTGCTCCACGGCCTGCAGGGTTTCGCGCAGCGGGCGGGTGATCTGACGGGTGATGATCACTGCCGCCAGCACGCCGACCAGCAGTGCCAGCAGCGTGGCGGAGATCTGCATGCTGCGGGCCTGGGCGCTTTCGATGTCGCGGCGCTCAAGCTGGATCTGGTACAGCGCGTCGCTGCGCTTGACGATGTCGGCGCCCTGCACGGTCATTTCGGCGCGGGCGGTGGCGATGCTGGCCACGGCGTCGCGGAACTGGCGTACGGCGTCACGGTAGCTCTGCACCGATTGCTCGAACTGGCGAAGGCGCGTGGCTTCGTTGGGCAACTGGCCCTTGAGGTTGTCGGCTTCGGCCAGCGCGGCATCCAGCTGGCGCAGGGCGGCCTGCTCGTTGGCGGCGCTGTTGTCGGCGATGTAGCCACGCACGTCGATGCGCACCTGCAGCAGTTGCTGGCGCGCCTTGCTGATCAGCTGGTACTGGGCCAGGCGCACGCTGTCGCTCTCGGCGCGCGCCATGACATCCTGGCTCAGGGTGTCCATGGCTTCGTCGGCCTTGACGGCCGAGGCAGTCATCACTTCACGGGCGGCCAGCGAGGTCTTGTAGCCTGCGCGCATCTTGTTCAGCGAGACCTTGTACTCGCTGATGGTCTGGCCGAGCTCACGCAGCAGCTTGACGTTCTCGGGGCTCTTGAAGGTGCTGACCAGGTATTCCTGCTGCTTGCTGAACGCGTCCAGCTTGGCCTGGGTGTTGGCCGCCGCAGCGTCGTCGCCGTTGGCGATCATGTATTGCAGGCGGGCGATGCGCAGGTCGGTCAGGTCCTTGTTGAGCTGGCCGATGTCGCCCATCCAGTTGCTGCGGTCAATCAGGCTGCCCAGGCTGTTCCAGCCGGTCAGGGCCAGCAGGCCGGTCAGTACCAGCACCAGGCCGAAGCCCAGGCCGAGTTTGAGGTTGACGCTGATGTTGGCGAACCAGCTGTTCATGCACGCTCTCCCAGAAAATGATTTCGCTCACTTGATCTCATATCGCTGGGCGTTGTTTTTATGAGGGTGCCCTTGGATTTGTGTAGGACATATCGGCAAAGAGCAGAGAAGCTGAAACGCTTTTTCAGCAGATTTGTAAATGGCTGAAAACGATTGCGTTATTTCAAAAAAACATCGCGGGGCAAGCCCGCTCCCACGCACACTCGAGCGTGGGAGCGGGCTTGCCCCGCGATAGTTAAAGGCTACGGCTGGAGAAGGTATCGCACTGGTTCACATCACCACTGCCGAACCCGGCCTTGAACCACCGCACCCGCTGTTGCGAGGTGCCGTGGGTGAACGAGTCGGGTACCACACGCCCCTGGCCCTGTTGCTGCAAGCGGTCGTCGCCGATGGCATTGGCGGCGTTCAGGGCTTCCTCCACGTCCCCCGGCTCCAGCCAGTTCAGGCGCTTTTGCGCCTGGTAGGCCCAGACGCCGGCCAGGCAGTCGGCCTGCAGCTCCTGGCGTACCAGCAAGCCATTGTCGCCTTCCAGGCGCTGGCCGCTGCGACGAGCGGCGTCGACCTTGGCCGAGACCCCGAGCAAGGTCTGCACGTGATGGCCGATTTCGTGGGCGATCACATAGGCCTGGGCGAAGTCGCCGGCGGCGGCGAAGCGGGTTTCCATTTCGCGGAAGAAGCTCATGTCCAGGTACACGCGCTGGTCGGCCGGGCAGTAGAACGGCCCGACCGCCGCCGAGGCGAAACCACAGGCCGAGTTGACCTGGCCGCTGAACAGCACCAGTTTCGGGTCGCGGTACTGTTTGCCAGCCTGGGCGAACAAGGCTTTCCAGGTGTCTTCGGTGTCGCCGAGGATCGAGGCGACGAACGCCGCCTGCTCGTCGTTGGCGGGTGGTGCCTTGCTGCCGACATTGGCCGGGGCGGACTGTTGCTGCTGGTCCATCTGCCCGGCCAGCTGGCCGAGGATCTGCAGCGGGTCCTGCCCGGTGAGCCAGCCGATGCCGACAATCAGCAGGATGGCGCCGAGCCCCAGGCCCTTGCCGCCGCCGAAACGCATGCCGCCGCCACCGCCACCTTCGCCGCGGGCATCGACCACGTTGTCGCTGCGTCGGCCTTTTCGCCATTCCATGTGCTGCTCTCCGATTTTTTGAAACATGAAGTCAAAAGATTAGTTCAGTGCCGCGCTGGCCGTTGAGCTAAGCGCAGGTGCATAACCAAATGGTTATGCCTGTGACCGCTGAATTCAATATTCATCCCGTCCTACCTGCCGGAAACTGCAAGTCCGCCTGCCACGCCCAGGCGACTTCATAATTCCAATAGAGGTAACCGGCATGCCTGCCCAGGACACCAGCCGTTTCGTGATCCGTGATCGCAACTGGCACCCCAAGGCCTTCACCCCCGACTACAAGACTTCGATTGCCCGCTCGCCGCGCCAGGCGTTGGTGAGCATCCCGCAGTCGATCAGCGAAAGCACCGGCCCGGACTTTTCCCACCTGCGCTTCGGCGAGCATGACCACGACCTGCTGCTGAACTTCAACAACGGTGGCCTGCCGATCGGCGAGCGGATCATCGTCGCCGGCCGCGTGGTCGACCAGTACGGCAAACCGGTGCCCAACACCCTGGTGGAAATGTGGCAGGCCAACGCGGGTGGCCGTTATCGGCACAAGAACGACCGCTACCTGGCGCCGCTGGACCCGAACTTCGGCGGCGTCGGCCGTTGCCTGACCGACCGCGACGGCTACTACAGCTTCCGCACCATCAAGCCCGGCCCGTACCCATGGCGCAACGGCCCCAACGACTGGCGCCCGGCGCATATCCACTTCTCCGTCAGTGGCCCGTCGATCGCCACCAAGCTGATCACCCAGTTGTATTTCGAGGGTGACCCGCTGATCCCGATGTGCCCGATCGTCAAGTCGATCGCCAACCCGGATGCGGTCGAACGGCTGATCGCCAGGCTCGACATGAGCCACGCCAACCCCATGGATTGCCTGGCCTATCGCTTTGACATCGTCCTGCGCGGCCAGCGCCAGACCCACTTCGAAAACCGCTGAGGAGCGCCGTCATGCCTATCGAACTGCTGCCGGAAACCCCCTCGCAGACCGCCGGCCCCTACGTGCACATCGGCCTGGCCCTGGAAGCGGCCGGCAACCCGACCCGTGACCAGGAAATCTGGAACCGCCTGGCCAAGGCCGATGCCCCGGGTGAGCACATCCTGCTGATCGGCCAGGTGTACGACGGCAATGGCCACCTGGTGCGCGATTCGTTCCTGGAAATCTGGCAGGCCGACGCCAACGGCCTGTACCAGGACGACTACAACCAGGAGAACGTCTTCAACAGCTTCGGTCGCACCGCCACCACCTTCGATGCCGGTGAATGGACCCTGCAAACGGTCAAGCCGGGTGTGGTGAACAACGCCGCGGGCGTGCCGATGGCGCCGCACATCAACATCAGCCTGTTTGCCCGGGGGATCAACATCCACCTGCATACCCGGCTGTACTTCGATGACGAGGGCGAGGCGAACGCGAAGTGCCCGGTGCTTAACCTGATCGAGCAGCCGCAGCGGCGCGAGACGCTGATTGCCAAGCGCTGCGAAGTGGAGGGGAAGACGGCGTATCGCTTCGATATCCGTATCCAGGGGGAAGGGGAGACAGTGTTCTTCGACTTCTGAGGCCTCAAGATCAGCGCAGGCCGGCTCCCGCAGGAGCCGGCCTTGCGACAGGTCTCAGCCCTTGACCGGCTTCAGGTCGAACGCATCGGCCTGGTACTGGAACAACAGGCAATCTGCGGCAGCGGTGCAGCCGCTTTCATGCACGAGGTTGGCCGGCAGCTTGTAATAGGCGCCCGCCGGATACTCGACCCTTTTGCCATCGATCACCGCATAGAAAGTACCGCTCAGGACCACGGTCGGCAGTGTCTGGCTGTGGGTGTGCAGGCCATTGTCCGTGCCTTTGCGAAATTTCACGTAGGCTGAATACGGCCCTTTGCCGAACAGGTCGCCCTCGACGTTGGCATAGCTCACGGCGCCCTGGGTGCCGGGCACGTCCTGCCAGTTCAAGGCGGCACTGTCAGGTACCGAACTCGGTGGCTCGCCAGCGGCGCTGGCCGTGGTGCTGAGTGCGGCCAGCGTCAGGCCGACGAATATCGTGTGCAGTACTTTCATGGGGAGGCTCCTTCGCCAGATGACAGTGGGCGAAGGTTAACTTTTCAAATTGCGCACAAATACGGCAAAAAACAGCCAAGTCTTGTGTCAAATATGCACAGCTCAAGGTTCCCACCGTGGCCTGGCATAGTAGGCCTGCACATACTCGAGCAGCGCCCGTACCTTTGGGGCGACGTGGCGGCTCTGCGGATACACGGCGTACAGCGTGCGTGAAGGCTGGGACCAGTCCGCCAGCAGCGGTACCAGGCGCCCGTCGAGCAAGGCATCGTGGACAATGAAGCGATCGAAGCTGGCGATGCCCAGCCCGCCGATCGCCGCGGCACGCAGGGCCATCGGCGAGTTGGCGCCCAGGCGCCGGGGCATCAGCAGCTCACGGTGCTCGCCTGTGGGGCCGGTGAGTTGCAGGCGCTGTGGATGTGGCAAGCGGCTGTAGCCGAGCAGCGGATGGGCCAGCAGGGCGTCAGGCGTGGTCGGCGTGCCGTGACGCTCCAGGTAGCTGGGCGCGGCTACCAGCACACGGGCGCTGACCGCCAGCGCGCGTGCTACCAGGCTGGAGTCGGGCAGCTGGTCGGTGACCCTCAGGCAGACATCGATGTCTTCTTCCAGCAGATCGATAAAGCGGTCGCTGCAGTGCAGCTCGACCTGCAAGCGCAGGTGGCGCTCGATGAAGTCCGGCAGCCAGTGCCCCAGTTCCAGTTCACCGAAGGCGGTCGCCACGCCCAGGCGCAGGGTGCCGGTGGGCTGCAACTGGTGTTCGGACAGCTCCAGGTTCATGGCCTGCATCTGCTCGAGAATCCGCACGCAGTGGCGGTGGAACAGCGCACCGGCCTCAGTCAGTTGCAAGCGACGGGTGGTGCGATTGAGCAGCTGGGTGCCGAGGTGGCGCTCGAGGTTCTTCACCTGGCGCGACAGTACGGTGTGGGAAACGCCTGCCTGCTGGGCGGCGGCGCTGAAACTGCCGAGGTCGACGACCCGGCGGAAGGCCTGCATGGCACTCAACTGATCCAATGGCACATCACTCCTTGCAGCACACGACGGGGCCCTTGCGGCCCCGCCATGTCGAGGGTCAGCGCCGAACCAGCAGCACCCCGCTTTCCATGTGGTGGGTATAGGGGAACTGGTCGAACAGCGCGCAGCGTTCGATACGGTGGGTATCGTGCAGCTGGGCGATGTTCTGCGCCAGGGTTTCCGGGTTGCAGGAAATGTACAGGATGCGCTCGAAGCGCCGGGTCAGCTCGCAGGTGTCCGGGTCCATGCCGGCGCGCGGCGGGTCGACGAACACGGTGCCGAAGTCGTAGCTTTTCAGGTCGATGCCTTCCAGCCGGCGGAACGGGCGGACCTCGTTCAGCGCCTGGGTCAGCTCTTCGGCCGACAGGCGCACCAGGCGCACGTTGTCCACGCCATTCTCGTCGAGGTTGTGCAGCGCGGCGTTGACCGAGGTCTTGCTGATCTCGGTGGCCAGCACCTGGCGGGCACGGGTAGCCAGCGGCAGGGTGAAGTTGCCGTTGCCGCAGTACAGCTCCAGCAGGTCGTCGTCGCGCTCGCCCATGGCTTCGAAGGCCCAGCCGAGCATCTTCTGGTTCACCGCGCCGTTGGGCTGGGTGAACGCGCCTTCGGGTTGGCGATAGCTGAAGGTGCGGCCGGCGATGTCCAGTTTCTCTACCGCGTAGTCACGGCCGGTCACCAGGCGCTTGCCCTTGGAGCGGCCGATGACGCTGACATTCAGCTCGGCGGCCAACTGCTGCGCAGCGGCTTCCCAGGCGTCGTCCAGCGGGCGGTGGTAGCACAGGGTGACCATGGCATCGCCGGCCAGGGTGGTGAGGAACTCCACCTGGAACAGGCGGTTGTTCAGCGCCTCATTGCCCTGCCAGGCGGCCTTCAGGCGTGGCATCAGTTGGTTGATGCGCTGGCTGGCGATGGGGAAGTCGTCGATCAGGATCGCCTTGTGCTTCTCGCCCGGGGCGAACATCGCGTAATGGCGCTGGCCGTCCTCGCGCCACAGGCGGAACTCGGCGCGCAGGCGGTAGTGCTCGCGCGGCGAGTCGAACACCGCAGGCTCGGGCGCACCAAACGGCGCCAGCAGCTCGCGCAGGCGGGCGACCTTGGTCGCCAGCTGCGCGTCGTATTGCGTAGGGTCGAAAACGGCACTCATGCGTTGAACCAGCCCAGCTTGATGACGAACAGAATGGACAGGATCACCAGCGCCGGGTTCAGGTCGCGGTGACGGCCGGACAGCAGCTTGATGGCGGTCCAGGCGATGAAGCCGAAGGCGATGCCGTTGGCGATCGAGTAGGTCAGCGGCATGGCCAGGGCGGTGACCACCACCGGGGCAGCTTCGGTAACGTCATCCCAGTTGATCTCGGCCAGGCCCGAGGCCATCAGCACGGCGACGAACAGCAGCGCCGGGGCGGTGGCGAAGGCCGGCACGCTGCCGGCCAACGGGGCGAAGAACAGCGCCAGCAGGAACAAGGCGGCGACCACGATGGCGGTCAGGCCGGTGCGGCCACCGGCACTGACGCCGGCGGCGGATTCGATGTAGCTGGTAGTGGTCGAGGTGCCCAGCAGCGAGCCGGCCATGGCGGCGGTGCTGTCGGCGATCAGGGCGCGGCCCATCTTCGGCATGTGGCCGTCCTTGCCCATCAGGCCGGCGCGCTTGGCCACGCCGATCAGGGTGCCGGAGTTGTCGAACAGGTCGACGAACAGGAAGGCGAAGATCACGCTGATCAGGCCGACGTCCAGGGCGCCCTTGATGTCCAGCTGCAGGAAGGTCGGCGCCAGCGACGGCGGCATCGAGACCACGCCGGCGAACGGGGTAACGCCCAGTACGATCGAAGCGATGGTCACCGCGAGGATACCGATCAGCACTGCGCCACGGACTTTCATGGCCTCGAGGGCGACGATCAGGAAGAAGCCCAGGGTGGCGAGGATCGGCGCTGGCTGCTTGAGGTCGCCCAGGCCCACCAGGGTGGCCTGGTTATCGACGACGATGCCGGCGTTATGCAGGGCGATCAGCGCCAGGAACAGACCGATACCGGCGGCAATGGCCGAGCGCAGCGGCAGCGGGATGCTGTTCACGATCCATTCGCGGATGCGGAAGATCGACAGCAGGAAGAACAGCACGGCGGACAGGAACACCGCACCCAGCGCCACCTGCCAGGTGTGGCCCATGTGCAGGACCACGGTGTAGGTGAAGAAGGCGTTCAGGCCCATGCCCGGCGCCAGGGCGATCGGGTAGTTGGCGATGATGCCCATGGTCACCGAGCCGATGGCCGCGGCCAGGCAGGTGGCGACGAAGATCGCGCCCTTGTCCATGCCGGTCTCGCCGAGGATGCTCGGGTTGACGAACAGGATGTAGGCCATGGCCAGGAAGGTGGTGACGCCCGCGAGAATCTCGGTGCGCACGTTGGTGTTGTGTGCCTTTAGTTGAAACAGCCTTTCCAGCATGCCTGCTCCCAGGGCGCCTCGCGCCGTGAATGTATCGTCCCCAACAGCAAAGCACAGACCGTACCGGATGCCGCGGTTTTGCGTGGGGCGCAAAAAAGCCGCGCATCATACCAGCATGGGGGGCGGGGGCCTATGGCCATTGGGGAGAGGGCATTCTGTAGCCTGTGCCGGCCTTTTCGCGGGTAAACCCGCTCCCACAGGTATTGCACAGGGCCAAGAGGCGGCGCGATCCCTGTGGGAGCGGGTTTACCCGCGAAGAGGCCGGCACAGGCAACCGGTCAGCCGTTGTGCAAGCGGTCGCGGTGGGTCAGGGTCGGGAACAGTTTCATCCACACCCCGGTCACCACCAGGGTGCCGACACCACCGAGCACCACCGCCGGCACTGTGCCAAACCAGTGCGCGGTGAGCCCCGATTCGAACTCGCCGAGCTGGTTCGAGGCGCCGATGAACAGCCCGTTCACCGCACTCACCCGGCCGCGCATTTCATCCGGGGTCTCCAGCTGCACGAAGGCGCCACGGATGACCATGCTGATCATGTCCGCCGCGCCCAGCACCACCAGCACCGCCAGGGAGAACCAGAACGAGGTGCTCAAGCCGAAAGCGATGGTCGCCACGCCGAACACCCCCACCGCGGTGAACATGACCAGGCCCACCTTGCGTTCCACCGGGAAGCGCGCCAGCCACAGCGACATCAGCAGCGCACCCACCGCCGGGGCCGAACGCAGCAGGCCCAGGCCCCAGGCGCCGGTGAGCAGGATGTCCTTGGCGAACACCGGCAGCAGCGCGGTGGCGCCGCCCAGCAGTACGGCGAACAGGTCCAGCGAGATGGCGCCGAGGATGTCCGGGCGGCTGCGGATGAAGCGGATCCCGGCCAGCAGCGAATCCAGGCTGGCGCGGCCTTGCTGGAGTGGTTGCTGGCGGGCGTCGAGGCTGAGCATCAGCAGGCAGGCGATCACGTACAGGGCCACGGTCGGGGCATACACCCAGATGCTGCCGAAGGCATACAGGAAACCGCCCACCGCCGGGGCGACGATGGTCGCGGTCTGGGTCGCCGAGGCCGACGCCGCCACCGCCCGCGGGAACAGCCCCGGTGGCACCACGTTGGGCAGTAGCGCCTGGGTGGCCGGCATCTCGAACGAGCGGGTGGCGCCCAGCAGGAAGGCCAGCACGAAGATCAGCTCGCGGCTGACGTTGTCAGTGACACTGCCAAGGGCCAATGCCAGGGCGATCAGCGCCTGCAAGGTCTGGCAAAGCGCGGCGACCTTGCGCCGGTCATAGCGGTCGGCAACGTGCCCGGTGTGCAGCATGAACAGCACGCGCGGGGCAAATTCCACCAGCCCGACCAGGCCCAGGTCGAGCACATTGCCGGTTAACTGGTAGAGGTGCCAGCCGATGGCCACGGTAAGCATCTGGAAGCCGCTGGCAGTGAAGACGCGGGCCAGCCAGAAGGCCATGAAAGGGCGGTGATGACGCAGCAATTGCGGGGCGGAGTCGGACATCGGCAGGCCTGTAACCTCGGCAATAGAGGGGTCTGCAGAGTAGCATCTGTTTGTAACATTTAGTTGCTGAATGTCGAGGTGGACAGTTTTTCAGCGTCCGGAAAAGGGGGTGGGACAACGGGTCACGCGGCAATCAACCACACATCTTGTGACTTGATTCGGGACTATGCTTCCAGACATTCGTTGACCTGGATCAATCGTTCCAGATGCAACGAACTTGGCCCTCGGGCCGGAATCCCTGCGATCGAACAGAACAATTCCAACGAGCCGCACTCGATCACTGTGGGGGCAGTGGGCGACAAGGGCCACAAGCCTGGACGCCGGATTATCTGAAGAGGAAGCACCATGTTCGGATTAGAAGCCCTAGAGCTCGCCCGAATCCAGTTTGCCTTTACCGTGTCCTTTCACATTCTGTTCCCGGCCATCACCATTGGCCTGGCGAGCTACCTGGCGGTTCTCGAAGGCCTTTGGCTCAAGACCGGCAACAACACCTACCGTGACCTCTACCACTTCTGGTCGAAGATCTTCGCCGTCAACTTTGGCATGGGCGTGGTCTCCGGCCTGGTCATGGCCTACCAGTTCGGCACCAACTGGAGCCAGTTCTCCGACTTCGCAGGCTCCATCACCGGCCCCTTGCTGACCTACGAGGTCCTGACGGCCTTCTTCCTCGAGGCCGGTTTCCTTGGCGTCATGCTGTTCGGCTGGAACCGTGTCGGCCGAGGCCTGCACTTCTTCGCCACCTGCATGGTGGCGCTCGGCACCTTGGTCTCGACCTTCTGGATCCTGGCGTCCAACAGCTGGATGCAGACCCCCCAGGGCTATGAGATCGTCAATGGTCAGGTGATCCCGGTGGACTGGTTCGCGGTGATCTTCAACCCGTCCTTCCCTTACCGCCTGATGCACATGGCCACCGCCGCCTTCGTCGCCACGGCGTTCTTCGTCGGCGCCTCGGCGGCCTGGCACCTGTTGCGTGGCCGGGATAACCCGGCGGTGCGCAAGATGCTGTCGATGGCCATGTGGATGGCGCTGGTGGTCGCGCCGATCCAGGCGGTGATCGGTGACTTCCACGGCCTCAACACCCTCAAGCACCAGCCGGCGAAGATCGCGGCCATCGAGGGCCACTGGGAAAACAAACCCGGTGAACCGACGCCGCTGATCCTGTTCGGCATTCCGGACATGCAAGCCGAAACCACCCGCTACAAGATCGAGATCCCGGCCCTGGGCAGCCTGATTCTGACCCACAGCCTGGACAAGCAAGTGCCGGCAATGAAGGAGTTCCCGCCCGAAGACCGCCCCAACTCGACCATCGTGTTCTGGTCGTTCCGGGTCATGGTCGGCCTGGGCATGCTGATGATCTTCGTTGGCCTTTGGAGCGTGTGGCTGCGCAAGCGCGGCACCCTGTACAGCTCGCGGCCGTTCCTCTACCTGACCCTGTGGATGGGCCCATCGGGGCTGATCGCCATCCTCGCGGGCTGGTTCACCACCGAGATCGGACGCCAGCCATGGGTGGTCTACGGGCTGATGCGGACCGCCGATGGTGTGTCCAACCATAGTTATGCCCAGCTCGGTTTCACCCTGGTGATGTTCGTGGTGGTGTACTTCGCCCTGTTCGGCACCGGCATCGGCTACATGATGCGGCTGGTGCGCAAAGGGCCGAAAACCGGCGAAGGCGAGGAGCACACCCCGGGTGGCCCTGGCCAGCAACGTACGCCGGCGCGGCCACTGTCCGCCGCCGATGATGGCCATGAGGCCACCTCCACCCGCCTGAGCGAGGGGAACTGAGATGGGTATCGATCTTCCGCTGATCTGGGCCGTGATCATCATCTTCGGCGTGATGATGTACGTGGTGATGGACGGTTTCGACCTTGGGATCGGCATGCTCTTCCCGTTCGTCCAGGACGAGCGTGACCGTGATGTGATGATGAACACCGTCGCCCCGGTATGGGACGGCAACGAAACCTGGTTGGTGCTGGGTGGCGCCGCGCTGTTCGGCGCCTTCCCGCTGGCCTATTCGGTGGTGCTGGAGGCGCTGTACCTGCCGCTGATCCTGATGCTGGTGGGGCTGATCTTCCGCGGCGTGGCCTTCGAGTTCCGCTTCAAGGCGCGGGCCAACAAGCGGCATATCTGGGACAAGGCGTTCATCTGGGGCTCGCTGGTGGCCACCTTCTTCCAGGGCGTGGCCCTGGGCGCCTTCATCGAAGGCTTCAAGGTGGTCGACCGCAAGTTCGTCGGCGGCTACCTGGACTGGCTGACGCCGTTCACCCTGTTCTCCGGCCTTGGCCTGATCGTCGCCTACACCCTGCTGGGCTGTACCTGGCTGATCATGAAAACCGAAGGGCCGCTGCAGCAGAAGATGCACGACATGGCGCGGCCCCTGGCGCTGGTACTGCTGGCGGTGATCGGCATCGTCAGCCTGTGGACACCGATTGCCTACCCGCAGATCGCCGACCGCTGGTTCAGCATGCCTAACCTGGTGTGGTTCATGCCGGTGCCGTTACTGGTGATGGTGACCTTCTACGGGCTGCTGCGCGCGGTGGCACGTAACGCGCACTACACGCCGTTCCTGCTCACCCTGGTGCTGATCTTCCTTGGCTACAGCGGGTTGGGGATCAGCCTGTGGCCCAACATCATTCCGCCGTCGATCAGCATCTGGGATGCCGCCGCACCGCCGCAGAGCCAGGGCTTCATGCTGGTGGGCACGCTGTTCATCCTGCCGTTCATCCTCGGGTACACCTACTGGAGCTACTACGTGTTCCGCGGCAAGGTGACCCATGAAGACGGCTATCACTAGGAGCGCGTCATGATGGATATCGAACAGAAGAAACCGTTGTGGCAACGCCTGGGCTGGCTGGTGCTGATCTGGGCGCTGAGTGTCGCGGCGCTTGGGGTATTCGCCTACGGGATGCGAATGTTCATGAGTGCGGCGGGGTTGAGCACGCACTGAGCCTGCAGAGCGTGGGGGCGGCGGTGCGCCGCTCCCACCTTGTTACCGGGTTTGGATTACTTGCGGGCCTTGAGCACTACGAACTTCGGCGTCGCCGCCACTTGCTCCACCCCTCTGAACAACCGCGCCAGCTTGCTGTGGTAGCCCAGGTGCCGGTTGCCGACGATGTACAACGCTCCCCCCACCTCCAGCGCCTCCCGTGCCTGCTGGAACATGCGCCAGGCGAGGAAATCGCCGACCACCTGCTGCTGGTGGAACGGCGGGTTGCACAGCACCACGTCCAGCGACTGCTTGGCAAGCCCCGCCAGGCCATCCGCCGCCTCAATGGCTACTTCACGATCGCCCAGCGCGGCCTGCCAGTTGTCACGGGCCGATTGCACCGCCATGTACGACTCGTCCACCAGGGTGTAATGCGCGTCAGGGTTCGCCAGGGCGCTGGCGATGGCCAGTACGCCATTGCCGCAGCCCAGGTCTGCCACCCGGGCGCGGCCCAGGTCGCGTGGCAGGTGCGGCAGGAAGGCACGGGTGCCGATGTCCAGGCCTTCGCGGCAGAACACGTTGGCGTGGTTGACCAGTTCCAGTGCCGGTGCGTCGAGGCGGTAGCGGCTAGGGTAGGGGGACTGGGCGATCGGGCGCTCCGCGACCGTGGCGGTGAGCAGGCGCGCTTTCTTTTGGGCCAGCGAGGCCTGGACCGGGCCGATGTATTTTTCCATCAGGTCGCCGGCCGCACGTGGCAGGTGCTTGATCATGGCGCCAGCGATCACCTGAGCGCCGGGGGCCAGGTGGCCCTGCAGGCGGATCAGCTGTTCTTCGAGCAGGGCCAGGGTTTTCGGTACGCGCACCAGCACGCGATCGAACGGCCCTTGCCAGTGCTGGTTGGCGGCTACGAAAGGCACGGCATCGAACGGCTTGCCATTGCCTGCCAGGTTTTTCTCCAGCGCCATGCGCGCCAGGTGCGAATCGCCGCTGCTGGTGACGTCCAACGTGCCGGCCAGGCTGGCGGCCAGGGCGCCGAAGCTGTCGTTGAGCACCAGCACCCGGCAGCCTGCGGCCGGTGCTTGGGCCGCCAGGTGCTCCAGCAGGTACTGGTCGGCGGCGTCGAACGCCAGCAGCGGGTCGTTGGCCTGTTCCGGCTGGCGAATCAGGTCGAGGTCGGCGAAGGGGCTGTTGAACAGGGGCATGAGGTACGGCTCGGCGCGAATCTGGCCGTCGCGGTGCGCGACGGGCTTGAGGTACGCGATTCTACAGGGCTTTGCGCTTCGAGGGGGTTACAGCAGGCCTTGGCGGAAGACGTTGACGATGGCTGCCACCTTGTTGTTGGTGTTGGTCTTGGCGATCACGCTGCGGATGTGGAAGTTCACGGTGCTGGTGGATAGCGAGAGTATCTTGGCGACATCCTCGGCGATCTTGCCTTCCGAGGACCACTTCATCACTTCCAGTTCACGCTTGCTCAGCGGCGGATAGTGCTCCTCGCTGGCCATATGCTGTTCGCTCACTGCGGCATGCAGCACCTGGCACAACCACATGATCTGTGCGCCGTTTTCATAGAGTTCGATGGGGCGAATCGGGCCGTCTGGCCGGGCGACACTCAGCTGGCTCTCGTTGTGCAGTTGATCGAACAACGATTGCGTCCAGCCATGGCGCAGGCCGTGGGCACAGGCCGATTCGCGCAGCTGCGGCATCTCTTTGAACAGGTCGTCGTTCCACAACAGCGGCAGGGTCGTCTTGCGGCATTCGCAGCAAGCCGGGTCGCTGCTCATGAACTCGTGCTGATAGGCCTGGTGCCACTCGTCCGGGTAGTTGCTGCGGAAACTCACCTTGGGGGCTTTACCCGCGACATGCATGTGGGTCGCCAGGCTGACGAATTGCATACCGAGTGCCTGCACCAGTTCGACTGCCTGGAGGAACAATCTGTCGGGGTCGTGCTCCCCCAGCATCTGCTGAAGCTGTTCGCTGTGCCACTGTGACATTGGTGGAGCTCCCTGAAATCCGATGGATCCAATTACCGGACTGCACGGGCCAAGTGTAGGAAAAGTCCTCGTGATGCGCTGGGTTTTTTTGCTATAGCTGTCGCATTTCTTGCGCAGCTTTTTGTCAGCCAAAAGCGATGCCCTACAATCCGGTGGTGTTTATCCCCGGCGCTTTGCGAGACACTTGGCGCATCTGATTTTTGGAGCCCGTCATGACCGCCAGCGCCGACAAGTTCACCCGCCAGACCCTGCTCGATGTTCAGCCCCTGACGCCGAACCTGTTCAGCCTGCGGGTCAGCCGTGACCCAGGCTTTCGCTTCCGCTCCGGGCAGTTCGCCCGCCTGGGCGTGACCAAGGCCGATGGCAGCGTGGTATGGCGCGCCTACTCGATGGTCAGCGCCCCCCACGACGAATTCCTCGACTTCTTTTCCATCGTGGTGCCCGGCGGTGAGTTCACCAGCGAACTCAGCCGGTTGGGCGCGGGCGATACCTTGCTGATCGACCGCCAGGCATTCGGCTACCTGACCCTCGACCGCTTTACCGGTGGTCGCGACCTGTGGCTGCTGGCTACCGGCACCGGTATCGCGCCGTTCATGTCGATCCTGCAGGACTTCGAGGCCTGGGAGCGCTTCGACAACATCAAGCTGGTGTACTCGGTGCGCGAGGCCAAGGAGCTGGCGTATGTGCAGGAGATCGCCGGGCTTGAGCAACGCGACTACCTGGCGGAGTTCGCCGGCAAGTTGCAGTTCATTCCGGTGGTGACCCGAGAGCCGCATCCGGGGGCGTTGAATGCGCGGATCACCACGCTGATCGAGAACGGCGAGCTGGAGCGCGCTGCGGGGCTGGAACTGTCGCCGGAGCATTCGCGGATCATGCTGTGCGGCAACCCGGACATGATCGATGAGACGCGCAAGGTGCTCAAGGCACGCGACTTGCAATTGAGCCTGAGCAAGCGGCCAGGGCAGGTTGCGGTAGAGAACTACTGGTAAACGAAAACGGCGCCCGAGGGCTATTGCCTGTCAGTTAGCGCTTCATCGCACTTAGTTGGGGCTGCTTTGCAGCCCTTCGCGGGTAAACCCGCTCCCACAGGATCGCGCAAAGTCTGAGTCGAGCGCTGTACTTGTGGGAGCGGGTTTACCCGCGAAGGGGCGCGCAGCGACCCCAATTGGCTTAACTGACTGGCATTAGCCCGAGGGCGCCGTTTTCATGCACAGCCTCAGGGCTGGCGATTCTGATTCTGCGCCTTTAGCAGGTCGCGGATCTCGGTCAGCAGGGTTTCTTCGGCGCTCGGTACCGGTGGTGCGCTCGGTGCCACGGCTTCTTCGCGCTTGAGGCGGTTGATCGCTTTCACGCCCATGAAGATGGCGAAGGCGACGATGATGAAGTCGAGGATGGTCTGGATGAACTTGCCGTAGGCCAGCACCACGGCCGGTACGTCGCCCTCGGCGGCCTTCAGGGTAATGGCCAGGTCACTGAAGTCCACACCACCGATCAGCAGGCCGATGGGGGGCATGATCACGTCGCCGACGAACGACGAAACGATCTTGCCGAAGGCGGCGCCGATGATGATACCGACGGCCATGTCCACGACATTTCCTTTGACGGCGAAGGCCTTGAACTCACTGAGCATGCCCATGTGCGATTTCCTTGTAACAAATGGTGAGGTAGACGCAGTGTAAGCCACTTAAACGCTTCATGCGTGGCATTCAGGGCTACTGACTGCGGTTAGAACGAATAGTTTTGTCGCCTTTCGGCGCGTTCGGGACACGTCCGGCTTCGGCTATCATGGCGGTTTTTTCCAGGAGACTGCGCCCATGGCCAAGGCCAAGCGTTTGTATGGCTGTACCGAATGTGGCGCGACTTTCCCCAAATGGGCCGGCCAGTGCGGCGAGTGCGGCGCCTGGAACACCCTGGTCGAGACCATGATCGAAAGCGGCGGCGCGGCGGCCCCCAGCGGTCGGGCCGGCTGGGCCGGGCAGCAGGCGCAGCTCAAGACCCTCGCCGAGGTCAGCGTCGAAGAGATCCCGCGCTTCACCACCAGCAGCACCGAGCTTGACCGGGTGCTCGGGGGTGGCCTGGTCGATGGTTCGGTGGTGTTGATTGGCGGCGACCCGGGCATCGGCAAATCCACCATCCTGCTGCAGACCCTGTGCAACATCGCCACGCAGATGCCGGCGCTGTACGTCACCGGCGAAGAGTCGCAGCAGCAGGTGGCCATGCGCTCGCGGCGCCTGGGGCTGCCCCAGGACCAGCTCAAGGTCATGACCGAAACCTGCATCGAGGCGATCATCGCCACTGCCCGCCAGGAGAAGCCGCGGGTGATGGTGATCGACTCGATCCAGACCATTTTCACCGAGCAGCTGCAATCGGCCCCGGGTGGCGTGGCCCAGGTGCGCGAAAGCGCGGCGCTGCTGGTGCGCTATGCCAAGCAGAGCGGCACGGCGATCTTCCTGGTCGGCCACGTCACCAAGGAAGGTTCGCTGGCCGGCCCGCGCGTGCTGGAGCACATGGTCGACACCGTGCTGTATTTCGAGGGTGAGTCAGACGGGCGCCTGCGCCTGCTGCGGGCGGTGAAGAACCGCTTCGGCGCGGTCAATGAACTGGGCGTATTCGGCATGACCGATCGCGGCCTCAAGGAAGTCTCCAACCCTTCGGCGATCTTCCTCAACCGTACCCAGGAAGAGGTGCCCGGCAGCGTGGTGATGGCCACCTGGGAAGGCACCCGGCCGATGCTGGTGGAGGTGCAGGCACTGGTCGATGACAGCCACCTGGCCAACCCGCGGCGGGTGACCCTGGGCCTGGACCAGAACCGCCTGGCCATGCTGCTGGCGGTGCTGCACCGGCACGGCAGCATCCCCACCCACGATCAGGATGTGTTCCTCAACGTGGTCGGCGGGGTCAAGGTGCTGGAGACCGCCTCTGACCTGGCGCTGCTGGCGGCGGTGATGTCGAGCCTGCGCAACCGGCCCTTGGCCCACGACCTGCTGGTGTTCGGCGAGATCGGCCTGTCTGGCGAGGTGCGCCCGGTGCCCAGCGGCCAGGAGCGCCTCAAGGAGGCCGCCAAGCATGGCTTCAAGCGTGCCATCGTGCCCAAGGGCAATGCGCCGAAAGAGGCGCCGCCGGGCTTGCAGGTGATTGCCGTGACCCGTCTGGAGCAGGCCCTGGATGCATTGTTCGAATAGTCGGCTTCTTGCAAGTGATTCTCAATAGCTAGTAGCATGCGGCCACCTTGCGACCATCGTATGGAGTGCGTGTGGCGGAGTTCGACCTCAAGCGGCTGTTCCTCAAGCACGCGAAAAACCTGCAGGCCATGCTTTCGCGCAAGGTGCGCGACCCGCAGCTGGCCGCCGACCTGGTGCAGGACAGTTTCCTGCGCCTGGCCGAGCAGCAGCACGTCGACCGCATCGACAATGCTCAGGCCTACCTGTACCGCACGGCCCATAACCTGATGGTCGATCATGTGCGCCAGCAGCAGCGGCGCAAGACCGATCTGGTCCCCCACGAGGCGCTGGAAAGCATCATCGAGGACGGCCCGGGGCTCGACGAGCAGGCTGCTCGCACCCAGCACCTGCGCCGCTTGCAGGCGATCCTCGAGACCTTGCCCGAACGTACCCGGCAGGTATTTCGCCTCAATCGCCTGGAGGGCATGACCCACGCCGAAGTCGCGCGTCACCTGGGTATTTCCGACAGCTCCGTGCAGAAGCATCTGGCCAAGGCCCTGGCCTATGTGATGCAGTGCCTGCAGGAAGCGGAATGACCAACGGTTTACTGACAAACGCCGCTTCAGACGTCAGCCCAGACATAACCAGATCGCGAGAGAACCGTGTGAGCAGCCAGAACGAGCAAGCCATCCGCGAGCAGGCCGCCGAGTGGGTGGTGCTGCAAGGCGCCGGCCCCCTGAGCAGTGTGCAGCAGCAGGCGCTGGAGCAGTGGTGTGCGAGTGACCCGCGCCACGCCCGGGCCTATGCCTTCGCGCAGGCGACCTGGGGCGACCTGGGGCAACTGGCGGGCCTTGCTCCCGCTGGCGCGCCGCATCGCGCGCCGCTGCCACGCAGTACGCGCACGCCTGCCCGGCGCAGGGTTTCGCGTATTCGGCGGGCCGTGGCCTGCAGCGCGCTGGTGCTGCTGGCGGTGCTGGGCGTGGAGCAGGGGCCCGGCCTGCTGCTGGACTGGCGCGCGGACTACGTCACCGCTGCTGGCGAAGTGCGTCGGGTGACCTTGCCCGATGGCAGCCTGGTCGATCTCGACAGCCGCAGCGCCTTGCAGCTGGCCTTCGATGGCCAGCAGCGGCGGGTGCGCCTGCTGGCCGGCGATGCAGTGTTCAGTGCAGCACCAGTCACGGCCGCCGAGCCACGGCCGTTCGTGGTCGATTATGCCGGCGCCAGTACGCGGGCCCTGGGCACGCGGTTCGTGGTCGGCATGGCGGGCGAGGGCGGTTGGGTCGGCATGCTCGAACACAGTGTCGAGGTAAAGCTGCAAGCCGCGCCGGTCCAGGGCGTGACCAGCCAGCTGTTGCAGGAGGGCCAGGCGCTGCGCTACGACCAGGCCGAGGGCGTGCGCCTGTGGCCTGGGCGCGACGTGCAGCGGGCCACCGACTGGCAGCGCGGGGTGCTGGTGTTCGAGCGCCAGCCGCTGGCCGAGGTGGTCGAACGGCTGAACCGCTACCGTGACGGGCGCCTGCTGGTGGTCGACGCGGCCTTGGCGCAACGCCAGGTCAGTGGGGTGTTCCGCCTCGACAACCTGGCCGTGGCCGCCGATGTGCTCAGCGCTGAACTCAAGGCCGAACGCCTGCAATTGCCTGGTTTGACGCTGATCTACTGAACCACTGAAAAAAACTTTGGTTTCGCGTTACTGAGTTTTCCTACGTCGCACGTCTGATTGTTGAGATTGATTTTCATTACTAGAAATCGCCAACAGAAGACGAGACGCGCAGTGAGCACGCACCCCGCACAACCCCGCCGGCCCCTGAGCCGCATCGCCCTGGCCAGCAGCCTGGCCATTGGCGCCTTGAGCCTGCCGATGGGGATCGGCCTGGCCCAGGCCGCCACGTCGCCGAACAGCACAAGCCGCAGCCTTGTGCAGTTCGACATTCCCGCCCAGCCGCTCGACAGCGCAGTGCTGGCCTATGCCGAGCAGTCCGGTGTGCAGGTGTTCTATGACAGCCGCAAGCTGGTCGGCCTGTACAGTGAAGGGCTGCGCGGTGGCTACAGCGTGGAAGAGGGCCTGCGCCTGCTGCTGCGCAACATGCCGGTGCGCTACCACTTCAGCGCCGCGGGGCAGGTGGGCCTGGAGCGGCTCGAAGAGTCCGGCGCGGCCCTGGAACTGGGGGTCACCCAGGTCGAGTCCAGCCGTGACGGTGACTGGGTGTACCAGGCGCCACGTTCGGCCAGCGTGATCACCCGTGATCAGATCGACAAACGCCCGCCACGCCATGCCGCCGACATGCTCGAGCAGACCGCCGGGGTGTACACCGCAGTCAACCAGCGCGATCCGGGCCTGTCGGTGAACATTCGCGGCGTGCAGGACTACGGCCGGGTCAACATGAATATCGACGGCATGCGCCAGAACTTCAGCGTCAATGGCCACCAGCAGCGCAATGGCACGATGTTCATCGACCCGGAGTTCGTCAGCAACGTCGAGATCGAAAAGGGCAGCCAGTCCGGCATGGGCGGCGCGGGTGTGCTCGGCGGCATTGCCAGCTTCAACACCTTGAACGCTGCCGAGTTTCTCGGCCCGGGCAAGGAGATGGGCGGCCGGATTCGTGCCGGGCATGGCATCGGCGAGCTGGGCAACGGTACCTATTTCAACGGCAGCGGCGTGTTCGCCTTCGGCAACGAAGTGGGTGACCTGCTGCTGGGCATGAGCGAGCGCCACTTCGGCAACTACCGCGCCGGCACCAACAACAAGGACAACCTGGGCACCGAAATGCGCCTGCGCAAGTTGTTCCCGCGGGCCTGGGACAACTGGATCGAGTCCGAGGTTGGCGACATGGGCACGGTGACCCGCTCGAACCTGATCAAGGTGGGCCTGAACCTGCCCGAAGACCAGCGCCTGCAACTGAGCTACATGGAAACCGACACCGACAGCAAGGACGCCTGGACCTGGCTGGCCTCAGACCTCAACTCGTTCTACTACCGGCGCACCGCCAGCAGCGACATCAACGCGAAGAACTTCGGGCTCGACTACAGCTATGCGCCGGACAACGACCTGATCGACTTCAAGGCCAAGCTGTATTTCGTCACCACCCGCCAGGACCGCTGGAACAACAGCAATACCGCCAGCGTCGGCAGCGGCAACTTCTACGCCGACTACAACGATCACTTCCAGACCGACACCTGGGGCCTGCAGGCGCAGAACACCTCGCGCTTCTATTTCGGCCAGAGCAACCTGCTGAGCTTCAACTACGGCGCCGAACTGTTCCTGGACACCTTCAAGCCGAGCAGCGAGCGCATCCCCGCGCCGAGTGAAAGGGACAACCCGTTCATCGCCGGGGCCGACCCGGAAGGCAAGCGGGCCATGGGCAGCCTGTTCGGCAACCTGTCGTTCGAGCATGACGGCTGGCTGACCCTGGATGCCGGCCTGCGCTACGACCGCTATCGCCTGACCGGCAAGACCGGGTTCACCACCTGGGCCTACCCGATCGGTGTTACGGGCGTGGACGTGCTGCGCGAGCAAACCGAGTTTGCCTATGACGTCGAGCGCGAAGAGGGGCGCTTCTCGCCGACCTTCGGTATCGGCGTCAAGCCGGGGCTGGACTGGTTGCAGCTGTACACCCGCTGGGGCCGCGGCTGGCGCCCGCCGGCCGTGACCGAAGCGTTCATGAGCGGCAAGCCGCACGGCGGCGGCAACGAGCTGGTATACCCCAATCCGTTTCTCAAGCCCGAGCAGTCGCATAACTGGGAAGCCGGTTTCAACATTTTCAAGGAATCGCTGTTTCGCGATGGCGACCGCCTCGGCGTGAAGGTGGCCTACTTCGATACGCGGATCGAGAACTTCTCGTACCTCGACTACAGCGTCGACCTGCCCAGCACCGACATCACCGGGCTGTCGCTGGGCAACAGTGCCTACACCAACAACCTTGAAGGCACCAACTTCCGTGGCGTGGAGTACTCGCTCGACTACGACAACGGCCGCTTCTACACCCAGCTCAGCTACACCCACATGATCGGCAGCAACGAGTTCTGCTCCAAGCAGCTGTACATGGGCGGCGGTGTGCAGCGCAACGACGCCGGCATGATCGACACGGTGATCGACTTCGGCGGCTTCCCGATCCCGGTGACCTTGCCGGCCTACAACTTCAGCGAGGGCCAGGCGATCAATGACCAGGTCAGCTGTGGCGAGATCATGGGCAACGCCGCCTACATGCCGTCCGACCGTGGCGCGTTGACCACCGGCCTGCGCTTCTTCGACAACACCCTCGATGTCGGCGCCCGCCTGCGCTACAGCGCGGGCCGGGGCGAGCACCTCAACAGCCAGGGCTACGGCAACCTGGAGAAGGCCCGCTGGCCGGAATACAAGGTCTACGACCTGTATGCCAGCTACTGGGCGACCCCGCAGCTGAACATTGCCCTGTCGCTGGAAAACGTCACCGACGAGGCTTACTTCGTGGCCATGGGCGACGCCAACAACCTGTCCCTGGCCCGTGGCCGGACCCTCTCCGGCATGCTCGAGTACCGTTTCTGATTCACCAGGTTCGCCCACTGTCGGGCAACACGAAGGCGTTGGACGCCTTCGCTCTCAACTGCAACGCAATGAGGAAATGCAATGTCTCTGTCCGTTACCTACTCGGCTTCCTTCGCCAACTTCACCGTTGACCAGTACCTCTCGGCCTGGGCCACCGGTTTCAAGACCGCTGCCCACAACGCCAGCAACACCGGTGGCTTCAACGAGGGCGGCACCGATGGCAGCCAGTACGCCATTCGCGGCACCAATGGTTCGAACTTTGCCGTGATCGCCGAAAGCGACACCCCGACCGGCCTGCACTACGTCTGGAATGCCTCGCTGCCGGCCGGCGACAACCAGAACCACTACCTGTACGGCGAGCTGGACACCGTGACCCTGGGCAACACCCTGCTGCGTGACGCCAGCGGCAACTACAGCGTGCAGGCGCTGGCCGTGAGCTTCGACGGCCTGGACCTGAACGCCGCTCAAGGTGCCGGTCGTGCAGGCAACGACGTGCACAACGTGATCTACAACCTGATGCAGGGCAAGACCAGCGGCCTGGAAACCGTGCTGGACAACCTGCTGGCCGACTACGGCGTGTCCACCAACAACACCTTCGCCCAGATCAACACCGCCCTGGCGGCTGGCCCGGTTGCGGCCTCGGCCGAAGCCGTTGGCGTGCAGGCGCTGCCTGAAGACCTGGCCTTGGCGGCCTGAGCCCAGGCATGAAAAAGCGAATGGAAGGTAACCCTGCCATTCGCTGATTTGTTGCATTTACCCCGCAGCCCGTGTCTTTGCCGGGCCCAGGCTGCGGTGGTGCGAATTCTGTGGCGTCGACCGGCACAAAGCAATCGCCGGTCGGCGCACCCTGTGAGGTTTCCAACGAATGCGAACCGCTCCCGCCACGGCCAACGAAGTGCTGCAGGCGCTCAAGGCCTGCCGTGCCGGACTCGCCAACGTCGCCCTGTTCACCGCGGTGATCAACCTGCTGATGCTGGCGCCGGCACTGTACATGTTGCAGGTGTATGACCGGGTCCTGTCGTCGCGCAACGAGATGACGCTGCTCATGCTCAGCCTCCTGGTGCTGGGCCTGTTCGCCTTCATGGGCGTGCTGGAGTGGCTGCGCAGCCAAGTGGTGGTGCGCCTGGGCACGCGCATGGACATGGACCTCAACCCGCGGGTGTTCGACGCCGCTTATGCGGCCAGCCTGGCGGGGCACAAGGGCGCTGCCGGGCAGATGCTCGCCGACCTGACCAGCCTGCGCCAGTTCGCCACCGGCCAGGCGCTGTTCGCCTTCTTCGACGCACCCTGGTTTCCGGTGTACCTGCTGGTGATCTTCATGTTCAGCCCGTGGCTTGGCCTGATGGCACTGGTGGGCGCGGTGTTGCTGACAGTGCTGGCCTGGGTCAACGAGCGCCTGACCAAGGCCCCGTTCGCCGAGGCGGGCGAGCTGTCGCAGCAGGCTGGCCTTGAGGCCAGCGCCAACCTGCGCAATGCCGAGGTGATCGAAGCCATGGGCATGCTGGGCGTGGTGCGCCAGCGCTGGGCGCGCCTGCACCATGGTTTTCTGGCCCGGCAGAACCTGGGCAGCGAGCGCACCGCGGCGGTCAGCGCGGTGTCCAAGACCGTGCGCCTGGCTTTGCAGTCGCTGGTGCTGGGGCTGGGCGCCTGGCTGGCGATCGAGCAGTTGATCACCCCCGGCATGATGATCGCCGGCTCGATCCTGATGGCCCGGGTGCTGGCGCCGATCGACCAGTTGATCGGCGCCTGGCGCCAATGGAGCGGTGCCCGCCTGGCCTACCTGCGCCTGAGCGAGCTGTTGCGCACGCAACCGCCACGCCCGGCCGGCATGCCCCTGCCGGCACCGTTGGGCAGGCTCACGGTGGAACAAGTGGGCGCGCTGCAGCCGGGCAGCAACCGGCCCTGCCTGAACAACCTGGGTTTCGACCTGGCTGCCGGCGAGTCGCTGGGCATCATCGGCCCATCGGGCTCAGGCAAGTCGACCCTGTCCCGTCTTTTGGTCGGTGCTGCCGCGCCGTCCACCGGCAAGGTGCGCCTGGACGGTGCCGACCTGCGGGTGTGGGAGCGCCAGGCGCTGGGCCGGCATATCGGCTACCTGCCGCAGGATGTGCAACTGTTCGCCGGCAGCATTGCCGACAATATCGCCCGCCTGGGCCCGGTGGACGCCCAGCAGGTGGTGGCCGCCGCGCAAATGGCCGGTGTGCACGAGATGATCCTCAAGCTGCCGGCAGCCTATGACACGGTGCTGGGCGAGGGCGGCAGCGGGTTGTCTGGCGGCCAGCGCCAGCGTATCGGCCTGGCCCGCGCGCTGTATGGGTTGCCGGCATTGATCGTGCTCGACGAGCCCAACTCGAACCTTGACGAGGCCGGTGAGCAGGCGCTGCTCGAGGCCGTCGGCAAGCTGCGTGAGCACAAGCGCACGCTGATCCTGATCACCCACAAGTCGTCGTTGCTGGCGGGCCTGGACAATCTGCTGATGCTGCAGAACGGCCAGCTGCAAGCCTACGGGCCGACCGCCCGGGTGCTGCAGGACCTGCAGCGCGCCGCCCGCCCGGCGCCGGTTGCCGCCGCCCCCGCCACACGCCCGCCCCTTGGCCTGAGCGCCAGCTTCGGCCTGCCAAGAGCCTGACTTCATGACCGTACATGCCGTTAACAAGCGCAAGACCGATGTGCCCGCCGACCCCGACAACGTGCTCAGCCTCAGTGAACATCGCCCCGCCCGGATGGGGCGATGGCTGGTGCTGGCCGGCTTTGGCGGCTTCCTCTTGTGGGCTGCGCTGGCGCCGCTGGACAAGGGCGTGCCGGTGACCGGCAACGTGGTGGTGGCGGGTAGCAAGCAGGCGGTGCAGCACCCCACGGGTGGGGTGATCGAGCAACTGCTGGTACGCGATGGCGAGCCGGTCAGTGCCGGCCAGGTGTTGCTGCGCATGGACCCGACCCAGGCCCAGGCCCAGGTCGGCTCGCTGCGGGTGCAGTACGTCAACGCCCGCGCCGGTGAGGCGCGGTTGCTGGCCGAGCGTGACGGCCTGGCGGGCCTGGCGTTCCCGGAGAGCCTGCAGGCCGAGGCCGGCACGCCCTGGGTGGCCGCGGCCCTGGAGGGCCAACGGCAGTTGCGGGTCAGCCGTGCCCGCGCATTGGACATGGAGCTTGGCGGCATGCGCGAAGGCATCGCCGGCGCCGAAGCCTCGTTGCAGGGCTTGCAGGGCTCACTGGCCAGCAAGCAGGCCCAGCGCGACGCCCTCGACGAGCAACTGCGTGGCCTGCGCGACCTGGCCCGGGATGGCTATATCGCCCGTAACCGGCTGCTCGACAATGAACGCCTGCTGGCTCAGGTCAACGGCTCGATCGCCGAAGACCTGGGCTCGATCGGCCGTACCCGGCGCCAGGTGCTGGAACTCAAGCTGCGCATCGGCCAGCGCCAACAGGAGTTCCAGAACGAAGTGCGTCAGCAGTTGGCCGAGCTGCAAGCCAGTGCCGAGGACCTGGGCAATCGCCTGCGCAGCGCCGAGTTCGAGCTGGCCCACACCCAGGTGCGTGCCCCGGTGGCTGGCACGGTGGTGGGGCTGAGTGTGTTCACCAATGGCGGGGTGATCGCCCGTGGCCAGCAGTTGATGGAGATCGTCCCGGCCGGTGCGCCGCTGTTGGTCGATGCCAGGGCACCAGTGGAGATGGTCGACCGCTTGCGCCCGGGGCTGCCGGTGGAGCTGATGTTCGCTGCCTTCAACCAGAGCACCACGCCTCGGGTGGAGGGGGAGGTGAGCCTGGTGTCGGCTGATCGGCTGGTCGATGAAAAGACCCAGCACCCCTATTACCAGGTACGCATCAAGGTCAGCGAGCAGGGCCTGCAGCAGCTGGCGGGGCTGGACATCCGCCCGGGCATGCCGGTGGAGGCGTTCGTGCGCACCGGTGAGCGCTCGCTGCTCAACTACCTGTTCAAGCCGTTGGCCGACCGGGTGCATGTCGCCCTGGCGGAGGAGTGATGCGGATGCCGCTGTTTGCCCGCCTTGCCCTGCCCATGCTGATCTTCGGTGCCAGCCTGCCGGCGCAGGCGCTTGACCTGGGCGATGCCTATGCCCTGGCCCTGCGCAACGACCCGGCCTGGCATGGGGCGATCGCCGAGCGTGCCGCCGGTGTGGAGAACCTGGCGATCGGCCGTGCCGGCCTGTTGCCCAAGCTGTCGTACCGCTACAACCGCGCGCGCAACGACTCCGAGGTGACCCAGCACAGCCAGTTCGGCAACGTCACCACCCAGCGCGACTACCGCAGCTACAGTTCGACGCTGACCCTGGAGCAACCGCTGTTCGACTACGCCGCCTGGAGTGCCTATCGCCAGGGCGTGGCCCAGGCGGCGCTGGCGGACGAGCGCCTGCGCGGGCGCGGCCAGGAGCTGGTGGTACGGCTGTTCCAGGCCTACAGCGAGGCGTTGTTCGCCAACGAACAGATCGGCCTTGCCCAGGCCCAGCGGCGCACCTATGCCGAGCAGCTGACACTCAATGAGCGATTGCTCAAGGGCGGCGAGGGCACCCGTACCGACCTGCTGGAAACCCGCGCCCGCTTCGAGCTGGCCCAGGCTCAGGAGATCGAGGCCGGCGACAGCCTCGATGCCGCGCTGCAGGCGCTGCAGGCGATCATCGGCGAGCCTGTGACGGTCGAGGACCTGGCACCGCTGGCGACGCGTTTCACGGTCCAGCCACTGACACCGGCACGTTTTGAACCCTGGCGCGATCTGGCCGTGGCCCACAACGCCGAGCTGGCCAGCCAGCGCCATGGCCTGGAGGTGGCCGAGCACAACGTCGAGCGCCAGCGCGCCGGGCACCTGCCGTCACTGAGTGCGTATGCCAGCAGCGGGGTTTCCAGTTCCAGTTCCGAAAGCAGCTACAACCAGCGCTACGACACCGACAGCATCGGCCTGCAGCTGAGCATGCCGCTGTTTGCCGGGGGCGGGGTGTCGGCCTCGGTGCGCCAGGCCCAGGCCCAGCGCGATGCCGCGGGCTTCGAGCTGGATGCCCAGCTGCGCGACACGGTCAACCAGTTGCGCCGGCAGTTCAACCTGTGCGCCAGCAGCACGGCGAAGATCCGTGCCTATGACCTGGCGGTGAGCGCCGCGGGCGCGCTGGTGGAGGCCACGCGCAAGAGCGTGGCGGGCGGCGAGCGGGTCAACCTGGATGTGCTGGATGCCGAGCAGCAGTTGTACAGTGCCCGCCGCGACCTGGCCCAGGCGCGCTACGACTACCTGCGGGCGTGGCTGAAACTGCGCTACCTGGCGGGGGTGCTGGATGCCGGGGACCTGAATGCGCTGAACGGTTACTTTGCCGCCCACGGCTGATCAATCCCAAGAACTGCAAATGACTTGTTGATTTAGCGGGGTCCTGTAGGAGCGGGTTTACCCGCGAAGCAGACGACGCGGTGCAGGGCACCGGCTTCGCCGGTGTTCGCGGGTAAACCCGCTCCCACAGGAAACGCGCCGCGCTTGCGAAATCAGCGATCTGCGCAGGTAAACAAAAAGGGGAGCCGACGATGCGCATCGGCTCCCCTGCGTGATCGCTTCGCTCAGCGATCAGTGCTCGGCAACGGCCTTGCGCCTGGGCGCTTCGTTGCCGTGTTCGTCCAGTTCCATGACCGGCACTTCATTGCCGTCGGCGTCGAACAGCTTGCCATCCTTGAAGTAGTCGCCATCGCGCAGGCACGAGATGTCCGAATACTGGATGGTGCGCTCGTAGGCCGCGGCGAACACCGACTGGTTTTCCGAGTTGCCGGTGGTGAAGTGGTTGAACATCAGGTTGAGCAGGATGGCCATGATCGCCGCCGAGCTGATGCCGGAGTGGAAGATGGTTTCGAACCAGCTCGGGAAGTTGTGGTAGAAGCTCGGCGCGGCGATCGGGATCATGCCGAAGCCCAGCGAGGCGGCGACGATGATCAGGTTGACGTTGTTCTTGTAGTTCACCTTCGACAGGGTGCGGATACCACTGGCGGCCACGGTACCGAACAGCACGATGCCGGCGCCGCCGAGAACCGGGGTCGGGACTGCGGCGATGATGCGGCCCATGATCGGCAGCAGGCCGAGCACCACCAGGATCACGCCGCCGGTGGCGACCACGTAGCGGCTCTTGACCCCGGTCACGGCCACCAGGCCAACGTTCTGGGCGAAGGCGCTCTGGGTGAACGAACCGAAGATCGGCGCCAGGATGCTCGAGGCCATGTCGGCGCGCAGGCCATTGCCCAGGCGTTTGGAGTCGACCTTGGTGTCGATGATTTCACCGACCGCGAGGATGTCGGCCGAGGTTTCGACCAGGGTCACCATGATCACGATGCACATCGACAGGATCGCGGCGATGTGGAAGGTCGGCATGCCGAAGTGGAAGGGGGTGGGGAAGGCGAAGATCGGGCCTTCGGTGACCTTGCTGAAGTCGGTCATGCCCAGCGCCCAGGCGATCAGGGTGCCCGCCACCATGGCCAGCAGGATCGACAGCCGCGAGATGGTCGCGCTGCCCAGCTTGCTCAGCAGCAGGACGATGGCGAAGGTCAGTGCCGCCAGGCCGATGTTGGCCACGCTGCCGAACTCCGGCGAAGCGCTGTTGCCGCCCATTACCCAGCGCGCCGCGACGGGCATCAGGGTGAGGCCGATGGTGGTGATGACGATACCGGTCACCAGCGGCGGGAAGAACTTGGTGATGCGCGAGAACACCGGGGTGATCAGGAAGCCGATCAGCGAGGCGGCCATGACCGCACCCAGCACCGCCGGCAAGCCACCACCGTTCTGGCTGCTGAGGATCGCCCCCATGGTCGCCACACCGGCAAACGAGACGCCCTGCACCAGGGGCAACTGGCAGCCGAAGAACGGCAGGCCGAGGGTCTGCAGCAACGTCGCCAGCCCCCCCGCGAACAACGAAGCCGCAATCAGCAGGCCGATTTCCGCGGGCGCCAGACCGGCCGCCTGGCCGAGGATCAGCGGTACCGCGACGATCCCGCCATACATGGTCAGAACGTGTTGCAGGCCGTAGGCCAGGTTGGCGCCAAGCCCGAGGTTTTCATCCTCGGGGCGTTGGGTGGGAGACGTGCTAGGGGACGTAGTCATGGAGCAGGCTCTCAGCATTTATTGTTGTGGCACTACTGTAGACAGGATGTGGATTCGATTGCTATCAGAATTGTATACAATATTTTGATCCTGACGCGCACAGCGGTGCCTCCAGGGTGCGCTTTTTCTGGATGCAGAATGCGTTCCAACTCGGTAAATGCGGTACTAGAAGGGTGTGTACAAGGGTCGGTGGGGCCCGCACAAAGCTGTCTGGGTAGACAGGAAACACTCCCAGGTCAGTTTGTTAGCAGGCTAAGAGATTTCAATCTTCGATCAATTCACGCAGCTCGCGCATCATTTCGGTGCTGTCGGCCACGTTCAATTCCACCAGACGGTGCAAATGGGTCATCGAATCGATGTCGATATAGAGGCAGATGAAACCCAGGCAGGCTTCCTCTTCATGGCGCAGTTCGACCTGCATTCGCACCTGGGTCGTGCCGTCATCGAGCTTGATGATCGCCTCGAAGTCCTGGGTGAGGTCGGCGTCCCAGGGGGCGGGGCGCTCGATGAGCAAACCCTTGAGCGAAAGATCCAGCAGCTTGGCGGGCCAGCGGCGTTCGCCCTGGCGCAGTTCGGTAGGTGCATCGAAGTTGATGCGTTGGAAGCGGCGGCGCTCGTCGTGACTGCTCATGGGGAAGGTCCTCGGGGGTTCAACCTGACTATAGTGGTTAATGTCGCTGTAGCAGGTACCGCAATCTGGCCGCAGAGGCTCTAGACCAAAGCAAGTGTGGCAATGCGCGATGACACGCCCTAGACTCGATGGGCGGTCTTTCCAATCCACCAGCTGGAAGTAAACCATGAACAACAATAATAGCCTGCTACGCCACATTCCGTGGCTGGCGCTGGCAGTCATAGGGGCCTGCGCGCTGGGTGTGGTAGCCCTGCGGCGCGGCGAGGCAATCAACGCCTTGTGGATCGTGGTCGCGGCAGTGGCCATCTACCTGGTTGCCTACCGTTACTACAGCCTGTTCATCGCCACCAAGGTGATGCAACTGGACCCCCGCCGGGCCACGCCCGCGGTACTCAACAACGATGGCCTGGACTACGTCCCGACCAACAAACACATCCTCTTCGGCCACCACTTCGCCGCCATTGCCGGTGCCGGCCCGCTCGTGGGCCCGGTGCTCGCCGCACAGATGGGCTACCTGCCCGGCACGCTGTGGCTGATCGCCGGCGTGGTGCTGGCTGGCGCGGTACAGGACTTCATGGTCCTGTTCCTCTCCACCCGTCGCAACGGCCGCTCGCTGGGCGACATGGTGCGTGAGGAAATGGGCCGCATCCCCGGCACCATCGCCCTGTTCGGCTGCTTCCTGATCATGATCATCATCCTCGCGGTGCTGGCGCTGATCGTGGTCAAGGCCCTGGCCGAGAGCCCGTGGGGCATGTTCACGGTGATGGCGACCATCCCGATCGCGATGTTCATGGGCATCTACATGCGCTACATCCGCCCGGGCCGCATCGGCGAGATCTCGGTCATCGGCGTGGTGCTGTTGCTGCTGTCGATCTGGCTGGGGGGCCAGATCGCCGCGGATCCGGTCTGGGGCCCGGCCTTCACCTTCACCGGCGTGCAGATCACCTGGATGCTGGTCGGTTACGGTTTCGTCGCCGCCGTGCTGCCGGTATGGCTGGTGCTGGCGCCGCGTGACTACCTCTCTACCTTCCTCAAGATCGGCACCATCGTCGGCCTGGCCATCGGTATCCTGATCATCGCCCCCGAGCTGAAGATGCCGGCGCTGACCCAGTTCACCGACGGCACGGGCCCGGTGTGGAAAGGCACCCTGTTCCCGTTCCTGTTCATCACCATCGCCTGCGGCGCGGTGTCCGGCTTCCACGCGCTGATCTCCTCGGGGACCACGCCCAAGCTGCTGGACAACGAAACCAACGCCCGCTACATCGGCTACGGCGGTATGCTGATGGAGTCGTTCGTCGCCATCATGGCCATGGTTGCCGCCTCGGTGATCGAGCCAGGCGTGTACTTCGCCATGAACAGCCCGGCCGCAGTGGTCGGTGCCGACGTAGCTTCGGTGGCGCAAACGGTCAGCAGCTGGGGCTTCCTGATTACCCCCGAGCAGTTGGAAGCGGTCGCCCGTGACATCGGCGAACACACCATCCTGGCCCGTGCCGGTGGTGCGCCAACACTGGCGGTCGGTATCGCGCAGATCCTGCACCAGGTGCTGCCGGGTGAGAACACCATGGCGTTCTGGTACCACTTCGCGATTCTGTTCGAAGCGCTGTTCATCCTGACTGCCGTGGACGCCGGTACCCGTGCCGGGCGCTTCATGCTGCAGGACCTGCTGGGCAGCTTCGTGCCGGCGCTCAAGCGCACCGAGTCGTGGGGCGCCAACCTGCTCGCCACCGCCGGTTGCGTGGCGATGTGGGGCTACCTGCTGTACCAGGGCGTGATCGATCCGCTGGGTGGTATCAACACCTTGTGGCCACTGTTCGGTATCTCCAACCAGATGCTGGCCGGTATCGCCCTGATGCTCGGCACCGTGGTGCTGATCAAGATGAAACGCCAGCGCTACATCTGGGTCACCCTGGTACCAGCGGTCTGGCTGCTGATCTGCACCACCGCCGCGGGCCTGATCAAGCTGTTCGACCCGAACCCGGCCGTCGGCTTCCTGGCCCTGGCCAAGAAGTACAGCACCGCGCTGGACGCCGGCCAGGTATTGGCCCCGGCCAAGGACATCGGCCAGATGCAGCACGTGATCTTCAACGCCTACACCAACGCCGGCCTGACGATCCTGTTCCTGCTGGTGGTGTTCAGCATCCTGTTCTTCGCCCTCAAGGTCGGCTATGCCGCCTGGGGCCGCAAGGAGCGCAGCGACAAGGAAACCCCGTTCCAGGCTTTGCCTGACGCTTGAGAGGAATGCCGCGATGTTCAACGACTTGAGTCGACTGGGTAAGTACCTGGGGCAGGCAGCCCGCCTGATGGTCGGCATGCCCGACTACGACAACTACGTCGAGCACATGCAGACCAAGCACCCGGACAAGCCGGTGATGAGCTACGAAGCGTTCTTCCGCGAACGCCAGGAAGCGCGCTACGGTGGCAAGTCCGGGCCCAAGTGCTGTTGAACCCGCGACACGTGTGAATCAGTGGGAGCCCGGGCAACCGGGCTCCCACTTTCGTTTTCAGCCCCAGGAGACAACCGCGTGCAAACGCCGATTCCCGTTACCGTGTTGACCGGCTTCCTCGGCGCCGGCAAGACCACCCTGCTCAAACACATGCTCAAGGCCGAGCACGGCCTGAAGATCGCCGTGATCGAAAACGAGTTCAGCGAGGCCGGCATCGACAGCCAGCTGCTGGGCGACGAACCGGTGCAGGTCATGACCCTGGCCAACGGCTGCGTGTGCTGCAGCATCCATGGCGACCTGACCCGCGCCCTGTACCTGCTGCTGGAGCGCCTGGATGCCGGCGAAATCGCTTTCGACCGCCTGGTGATCGAGTGCACCGGCCTCGCCGACCCGGCGCCGGTGGCGCAGACCTTCTTCATCGATGAGGAGCTGCGCGAGCGCTATGTCCTCGACGGCATCATCACCTTGGTCGATGCCGTGCATGCCGAACTGCACCTGACCCAGGCCATCGCCCAGGCCCAGGTCGGTTTTGCCGACCGCCTGCTGCTGAGCAAGACTGACCTGGCCGAACCTGCGGCGGTGGAGGCCCTGCGCGAGCGCCTGGCCCGCATCAACGGCCGGGCGGCGATCCGCGTGGTGGAGCATGGTCGTATCGACCTGGCCGAGTTGCTCGATGTACGCGGCTTCAACCTCAATCCGGAGCTGGGCATCAGCCTGAAGCCGAGCTTGCGCCCCGTGCTCAAGCCCGCGACGCCGGACCGTATCTCGACGCTGGTGCTGCGCACCGAAACGCCGTTGGATATTGATCGTCTCAGCGACTTCATGAACGAGCTGCTGGAGGAGCACGGCAAGCAGTTGCTGCGTTACAAGGGCGTGCTGAACATTGCCGGCGAAGACCGCCGCCTGGTGTTCCAGGGGGTGCTCAAGCTCTATGGCTTCGACTGGGATGCCGAGTGGAAGGAAGGTGAGGCTCGGGAAAGCGTGATGGTGTTTATTGGTGATGAGCTGCCGGAGGAGAAGATCCAGGCAGGTTTCGAGGCTTTGAGTGATGAGTCGGTCAGAAGTGTCTGACTTGTGAATGCCGCCTTATGGCGGCATTTTTTCCACCTCAAGGTCTTCATGAGAGTGGGTCAAATGAATCTTCACATCGGGTCGAATTTCGATGACTTCTTTTTGGAAGAGGGTTTAGCTGAGGCGGTGATGGAGCCAGCCTTGAAACGGGTGCTCATCTGGCAACTGATGCAAGCCATCAAGCGCTGTCATGCATTAAGACGCGACGGGGCAAATGCCGAAGCAGAAACGCCTCGGCCCGCTAGAACTATTAGCGGGATTAGCGTGGAGACTGCTAGTTGTGTGACGTAACAGTTGTTTTGCCTATGAGATCGAGCGCGGCAAGATTCTCGCCAAGCGCCCACAAAAAAGCCCGGCACATGGCCGGGCTTTTTCACATCAGCGGTCTGCCAATCAGTTGCCGTACACCGGCAGCTTCTTGCAGATGGCCTTGACCTTCTCACGCACGGCGTCGATCACCGCTTCGTTGTTCAGGTCGGCCAGGATGTCGCAGATCCAGCCGGCCAGCTCTTTGCACTCGGCCTCTTTGAAACCACGGGTGGTCACGGCCGGGGTGCCGAAACGCAGGCCCGAGGTGACGAACGGGGAACGTGGGTCGTTCGGCACCGAGTTCTTGTTGACGGTGATGAAGGCCTTGCCCAGGGCGGCGTCGGCGTCCTTACCGGAGATTTCCTGCTTGATCAGCGACAGCAGGAACAGGTGGTTCTGGGTGCCGCCGGAAACCACGTCGAAACCGCGCTCGATGAACACCGAAGCCATGGCCTGGGCGTTCTTCACTACTTGCTGCTGGTAAGCCTTGAACTCAGGTTGCAGGGCTTCCTTGAAGCAGATGGCCTTGGCGGCGATGACGTGCTCCAGCGGGCCGCCTTGGGCGCCCGGGAAGACGGCGGAGTTCAGCTTCTTCTCGATGTCGGCGTTGGCACGGGCCAGGATCAGGCCGCCACGTGGACCGCGCAGGGTCTTGTGGGTGGTGGTGGTGACCACGTCGGCGAACGGCACCGGGTTCGGGTACACGCCAGCGGCAACCAGGCCGGCGACGTGAGCCATGTCGACGAACAGGTAGGCACCGACCTTGTCGGCGATTTCGCGGAAGCGTGGGAAGTCCAGCACTTGCGAGTAGGCAGAGAAGCCGGCAACGATCATCTTCGGCTTGTGCTCGACCGCCAGGCGCTCGACTTCGTCGTAGTCGATCAGGCCGTTGCCGTCGATGCCGTACTGGATGGCGTTGTACAGCTTGCCCGACGAGCTTACCGAAGCACCGTGGGTCAGGTGGCCACCGTGGGCCAGGCTCATGCCCAGGATGGTGTCACCGGCCGACAGCAGCGCCAGGTAGACGGCGGCGTTGGCCTGGGAGCCGGCGTGCGGCTGGACGTTGGCGTAGTCGGCGCCGAACAGCTCTTTGGCGCGGTCGATGGCCAGTTGCTCGACCACGTCGACGTACTCGCAACCACCGTAGTAGCGCTTGCCTGGGTAGCCTTCGGCGTACTTGTTGGTCAGTACCGAACCCTGGGCTTCCATGACGGCGGGGCTAGTGTAGTTTTCCGAAGCGATCAGCTCGATATGCTCTTCCTGGCGCAGGGCTTCTTGCTGCATGGCTTCGAAGAGCTCGGCGTCGTACTTGGCAATGGTCAAATCACGGCTGAACATGGCGGTCCTCAAGGATCGGGCTGGATTGGGGGGGCATTCTAACCGATTGATTCGCGCCTGGCATATGAAGTGGCATCAAGTCGCGGACCAATGGGGCTCATGTTGCAGGCCGCGCCGTGTCTGGGTTGGGCGGAAATGAGAGTTGACCCTTGGGTCCGTTTTTAGATGCGCATTTCAGTCGCGACGATGTACCTGTGGGAGCGGGTTTACCCGCGAACACCGGCTAGGCCGGTGCCATGTACCGTGTGGCCTGCTTCGCGGGTAAACCCGCTCCCACATGGGTCGCACCAGACTGCAGCAGCTCACTGGAACATGAACAACGTCTCGTTGCTGAACTGCGCCTCGAACTGGTTGGCCGGCATCGGCCGGCCGAACAGGTAGCCCTGCACCTCGTCGCAGCCATGTTCGCGCAGGAATTCCAGCTGCTCGTGGGTTTCCACGCCCTCGGCGATCACCGCCAGGTTGAGGCTGTGGGCCATGGCGATGATCGCCCGGGCGATCTGCGCATCCTGCTCGCCCTCGGGCAGGCCGTCGACGAAGGTGCGGTCGATCTTCAGCACGTCGATGGGGAACTGCTTGAGGTAGTTCAGCGACGAGTAGCCGGTGCCGAAGTCATCGACCGCGATGCTCAGGCCAAGGTTCTTCAGGCTGTCGAGGATCTGCATGGCCTCGTGGACTTCACGCATCAGGATGCTTTCGGTCAGTTCCAGCTCCAGGCATGCCGGCGGCAGGCCGGTTTCTTCCAGGATGGTGGCGATGCGCGTGCCAAGCTGGCCATCGGAGAACTGCCGGGCCGAGATGTTCACCGACACTTTCGGCACCCGCACCTTGGCCAGGTGCCAGGCCTTGAGCTGGCGGCTGGCCTCGCGCAGCACCCAGTCGCCGACGTCCACCACCAGCCCCAGCTCCTCGATCACCGGGATGAAGTCGCCCGGCGGTACCAGGCCGCGGGTCGGGTGGCGCCAGCGCAGCAGCGCCTCGGCGCCGGTCAGGCGCTTGCCGTCGCCGCTGAACTGCGGCTGGTAGTAGAGGATGAACTCGTTCTGCTCCAGGGCGTGGCGCAGGTCGCTCTCCAGCTCCAGGCGCTCCAGGGCGCTGGCGTTCATGTCTGCCTGGTAGAACTGGAAGTTGTTCTTGCCACGCTCTTTGGCGTGGTACATGGCGGTGTCGGCGTTCTTCATCAGCTGGCTCAGCTCGCTGCCGTCCTGAGGGCTGAGGGCGATGCCGATGCTGGCGGTGACGAAGAACTCGCGGTTCTCTAGCACGAACGGGGTGACCAGGCTGCCGAGGATGTTCTCGGCGACGTGGATGGCGCGGTTGAGCGCCAGTTCGCGGGTTGCCTTGGGTTGCAGCAGTAGGGTGAACTCATCGCCACCCATGCGCGCCACGGTGTCGTCGTCGTCGACACAGGCCAGCAGGCGCTCGGCCATGTCCTTGAGCATGCGATCGCCCGCAGCGTGGCCGAGGGAGTCGTTGATCGGCTTGAAACGGTCGAGGTCGAGGAACATCAGCACCACCCAGGCCTTTTGCCGTTCGGCCTGCTGCAGAGCGGTGTACAGGCGGTCCTGGAACAGCGTGCGGTTGGGCAGGTGGGTGAGGGCGTCGTAGTAGGCCAGGCGGTGGATGCGCTGTTCGCTGGCCTTGCGCTCGCTGATGTCGGTGAAGAAGCACACGTAGCTGGCCAGGTCGCCTTCGTCGTCGAGTACCGCGGTGATGCCGACCCAGGCCGGGTAGTGCTCGCCGTTGCGGCGCTTGAGGAACACTTCGCCTTCCCAGCTACCGCGCTGGTTGAGTTGTTTGAGCACGTAGCCCAGGTGAGCGTCCTGCTGGTGTTCGACGGTGAGCATGCCCGGCAGCTGGTCGAGCACTTCGGCGACCGCATAGCCGCTGACCCGGCTGAACGCCTCGTTGGCCTGGACGATGTAGCCGGCCGGGTCGGTGATCAGAATCGCCGAGGTGGAGTGCTCGAATACCGTGGCCGCCATGCGCAGGTCCTTCTCGGCCCGGCGCTGCTGGCTGATGTCGCGGCCCACGCCGAGTACGCCCTCGAAGCGCTCATGCTCGTCCCACACCAGCACCAGGCGCAGCTCGATGGGGATCTTGCGGCCGTCGGCGCGCAGGCAGTCGAACAGGAACAGTTGCGTGGGCAGGGTGGTGCGCAGCAAGGCCAGTTGCTGGTTGTCGCCGAGAGCCTTGCTGACCCGTTCCATCAGGGCATAGACGCCGCTGAGCTGGGCCGGGTTGGCGACGATCGACTGCCAGCCGTTGGCGAAGATCCAGTCGGCCGGGTAACCGAGCACCGCCTGCGCCGAAGGGCTGACGTAATTGAGCTGCAACAGGCTGTCGGTGGAGAAGATCACGTCGCTGATGCTTTCGGCGAGCATGCGGTAGCGCTGCTCGCTGTCGCGTAGCGACGCGCTGGCCTCGATCTGCACGGTGACGTCCTTGCCCACACCGATGATGCGGGTGATCAGGCCGTCGCTGTCGCGGGTCAGCACTTGCTCGCGAATTTCATAGCAGCGCCAGCCGCCGTCGCGGTGGCGGAAGCGCAGCTGGCAGTACAGCGATTGTTCACGGTTGCTGTCCAGTTGTTGCCGGCGCAGCGTTTGATAGTGCTCGGCGTCCTCGGGGTGCAGCAGCAACTCCCAGAAACGCTCGCCCATCTGCGCCAGCTCCGCGCGGTCATAGCCCAGGGTCTGGCCGAGGTGGCGGTTGCTGAAAATCATCCGCTGGCTGTGCACGTCCTGCACGTAGAGCTGGTCGGGCACGGTGCGGACCACGTCCGACCAGAAACTCTCGCGTTCGAGCAACGACAGTTCCACCTGCTTGCGGCTGGTGATGTCGCTGATGCTCAGGATCACCGCCTGGAAGTCGCGGCGCTGCTGCGGCAAGCGCACCATCAGCCACAGGTGCAATTCGCCGCCCAGCGGGGCTGGCAGGCGCACTTCCAGTTCGAGCTGGCTGCGTTCTTCGATCAGCGCGTCGATCAGCTGCATGCCGACGCTGTCGCGACTGTCGCCGCTGCCGTCGATCAGGCGCTGCCAGGCGCCTTCATTGCAATCGACGTTGAGCAGTTGGCGGGCGACCTGGTTGATTTCGGTGATCTTCAGCTCGGCCAGCAGCGAGCGGCGCAGGTTCGGGTCCAGGGCCAGGCTCTGCTTGAGCGCGGCGCGGTTGCGCAAGTGATAGCGGTCGAGCTGGCCGGGCAGGCTCGAGAGGTCGAGCACGCACAGGGCCACGCCGGTGCCCTCGAAGATTTCCCGATAACGCCGTCGGTCCTCCTGCAGGGCGCGCTGGCGGCGGCGCATGTTGATCAGCGCCAGTACCGGCAGCAGGGCGCAGAACAGCACCAGCACGCATTTGCCGATCAGTGCCGGGAGCAGCTTGCTGCGGGCCAGGCCGGCGTCGAACAGGCCGCGCAGCTGCCAGCTGCTGTTGTCGATGTAGGCCAGCATCACGCTCTGCAGCGGCTCGTCGCTGGTGGTCGTCGGGCCGTGGCGCTCGATCACCTCGCCGTTGCGGCTGTTTTCCAGCAACCACAATGGGTGGCCGGGGCCATCCAGGTGTTGGGCCAGTTCCTGGTAGTAGTCGGGGCTCAGGCGCAGCAGCCAGTAGCCGCGGTCCTGCTCGGCGGGTTGGCGCAGCAGCAGGTAGACCCATGTGTTGTCAGGGCTGTTGGTATAGAAGAAGGCGCGCCCCTGGTTGAGTTGCAGGAGCTCGTCAATCAGTGGGCGATCGTCGCTGCCGGCCAGGGTATCGACCAGGGTCTGGCCATTGCTGTCCAGCCAGGCCAGCTGCTGCAGGGCAGGCAGGCGCGTCTGCAAGGTTTCGAGCAGGGTTGGCAGGGCGGCGGGCGCCGGAGTTTTGACGTAGGGCTGGACCAGGTTCAGCGCTTGCTGTGCCTTGAGCGCCATGTTCAGGCCCAGATGGTCGGCCAGCTCGGCGCTGGTCGTCAGGCTTTGCTGGCGAAGGTCAGCCTGGGTGTGGCGGAACTGGGTGAACAGTTGCCAAAGCAGCAGGCCCAGCAATACCAGCGCCAGCAGGGCCAGTGCCCCTTTCAACGAACCGCGCAGGTGGCTGCCGGCCTTGGCAGCAGCGGGGCGCAGGGATGACGGATGCGTGAGATTGGTCAAGCGTTGGTCCTGCGATTGGGCTGACGGCAGGGAGGGCGCATGCACGGCGCATGCCGTGGCCAGGCAAGCTGCCGGGCGCACTATAAGCCGCCAATGTGAAGCCGCCTAGCATGCCTTCAAACATGGCAAAGTGCCAGTGGGTGTGATCGCAGCTGGTCCTGCCGGTTCGGCAAGCCCCTGCATCCTGTGCGAGAATGCCGGCCGCTTCATAGTCAACGCATCGGAGAAGTAAGGTTTTGGTTACCCACTATTCCACCAATGGTCTTGATTCTGCCTGCGGACGCAGCAGTCAGACCCTGGTCAGCACTGCTGCGGCCGAGGACGTATCCTGCAAGACCTGCCAGCGCTCGCTGGCCAAGCCGGACGCGGCTGCTGCCAGCCTGAACAAGACGCCGTCGCTGGCCGAGCTGCGCAAGTCGGCCAAAGCGGCCAAGGCCGCCGCTGAGCCTGTTGCCGAAGTTGCCGTGCAGCCGCTCGCCAAGCCTGCCGCCGCACCCGTCAAGGCGGTGAGCAAGCCGATCACCAAGCAAGCCGACAAGCCTGCACGCAGCGGCGCCTTCAGCGTCAAGTCGGCCTGGGCCGCACGCCTGGCCGAGCAGTCGGACCGTTGCCGCCTGCCGCGTGGCAAGGCCAGGCAGTCGCACGTCTGAGTCCTGCCGGACCCTACTGACCTCATCGCGGGCTTGCCTGCGATGGGGTCCTGACAGCCCATCGCTGTCACTCCAGCCCCAAGGGCTCGGCCAACGAGCGACCACTCTGTGCAATGTCTCAGCTTGGCGTAGAATGGCCCACTTTGTTCAATGACACCCCGTAAACACATCCCCCGGGCAACCGCCTCGGGCGTACGTCGATGTCTTTACCTATCTGATAGAGGGCTTGGTTTTGGCTCAATACGTCTACACCATGCATCGGCTGAGCAAGGTCGTGCCGCCGAAGCGGGAAATTCTCAAGAATATTTCCCTGTCGTTCTTCCCGGGCGCCAAGATCGGCGTGCTCGGCCTGAACGGCGCGGGTAAATCGACGCTGCTGCGCATCATGGCGGGCGTCGACAAGGAATTCGACGGCGAAGCCCGTCCGATGCCCGACATCAACGTCGGCTACCTGCCCCAGGAGCCGCAGCTGGACCCAACCAAGACCGTGCGTGAAGTGGTCGAGGAAGCGGTCAGCGTGATCAAGGACGCCCAGGCCCGCCTGGACGAGGTCTACGCCGCCTACGCCGACCCGGATGCCGACTTCGACAAGCTGGCCGCCGAACAGGCCAAGCTCGAAGCCATCCTGCAGGCTGCCGACGGCCACAACCTGGAGCGCCAGCTGGACGTCGCCGCCGACGCCCTGCGCCTGCCGGCCTGGGATGCGAAGATCGAGCACCTGTCCGGTGGTGAAAAGCGCCGCGTGGCCCTGTGCCGCCTGCTGCTGTCGGCCCCCGACATGCTGCTGCTGGACGAACCGACCAACCATCTGGACGCCGACTCGGTGGCCTGGCTGGAGCGCTTCCTGCACGACTTCCCCGGCACCGTGGTGGCGATCACCCACGACCGTTACTTCCTCGACAACGTCGCCGGCTGGATCCTCGAACTGGACCGCGGCGCCGGTATTCCGTACGAAGGCAACTACTCGGGCTGGCTGGAGGCCAAGTCGGACCGCTTGGCGCAGGAATCCAAGCAGCAGAGCGCTCACGAAAAGGCCATGAAAGAGGAACTGGAGTGGGTGCGCAAAGGCGCCAAGGCCCGCCAGTCCAAATCCAAGGCTCGTCTGCAGCGCTTCGAAGAGATGCAGTCGCAGGAGTTCCAGAAGCGTTCCGAGACCAACGAGATCTACATCCCGGCCGGTCCGCGCCTGGGCGACAAGGTCATCGAGTTCAAGAACGTCACCAAGGGCTACGGCGACCGCGTGCTGATCGACAACCTGTCGTTCGCCATGCCCAAGGGCGCCATCGTCGGCGTGATCGGTGGTAACGGTGCCGGTAAATCGACCCTGTTCCGCATGCTGATGGGCAAAGAGCAGCCGGACTCGGGCAGCATCGAGATCGGCGAAACCGTGCAACTGGCCTGCGTCGACCAGAGCCGCGAAGACCTGGACGGCAACAAGACCGTGTTCCAGCAGGTGTCCGACGGTTCCGACCAGATCCGCATCGGCAACTACGAGATCCCGTCGCGCACCTATGTCGGCCGCTTCAACTTCAAGGGCGGTGACCAGCAGAAGTTCGTCAAGGACCTGTCCGGTGGTGAGCGTGGCCGCCTGCACCTGGCCCTTACGCTGAAAGAGGGCGGCAACGTCCTGCTGCTCGACGAACCGTCCAACGACCTCGACGTCGAAACCCTGCGTTCGCTGGAGGAGGCCCTGCTGGACTTCCCGGGCGCCGCCATCGTGATTTCCCACGACCGTTGGTTCCTGGACCGTGTGGCCACCCACATCCTGGCGTACGAAGACGACTCGAGCGTGGTGTTCTTCGAAGGTAACTACACCGAGTACGAAGCCGACCGCAAGAAGCGCCTGGGCGATGCCGCTGCCCAGCCGCACCGTGTGCGTCACAAGAAACTGGCCCAGTAAGCCGGTTTTAGCTGCACAAGAATGGGGCCCTATGCGGCCCCATTTTTGTGCGTGATCGAAAAGTGGGGCTGGCTTCTTCGCGGGTAAACCCGCTCCTACAGGTCCGGCACTGGCAGTGAAATGGGTGCAGTCCTTGTGGGAGCGGGTTTACCCGCTAAGAGGGCGACGCGAGAGTAATTTTGTATACAGTTATATAAAACGCACCAAATAATTTCATAAAAACGACATTGCGCCCTGTTCCAGTGCGATTGGTTCTTGGTACATTCCCGAAAAAACCAAAAACAATCCCTCTTGGTGAGATGTCTACCATGACTGAATCTGTCGACGCCTTCCTGGCCCGTCTGCAACAGCGCGACCCTGCCCAGCCCGAGTTCCACCAGGCGGTGGAAGAGGTGCTGCGCAGCCTGTGGCCCTTCCTCGAAGCCAACCCTCACTACCTCAAAGCCGGCATCCTCGAGCGCATGGTCGAGCCCGAGCGCGCCGTGCTGTTCCGCGTGTCGTGGGTGGATGACCAGGGCAAGGTCCAGGTCAACCGCGGCTACCGCATCCAGATGAGCAGCGCCATTGGCCCGTACAAAGGTGGCCTGCGTTTCCACCCGTCGGTGAACCTGGGCGTGCTCAAGTTCCTGGCCTTCGAGCAGGTGTTCAAGAACTCGCTGACCTCGCTGCCGATGGGCGGTGGCAAGGGTGGCTCGGACTTCGATCCGAAGGGCAAGAGCGATGCTGAAGTGATGCGCTTCTGCCAGGCGTTCATGAGCGAGCTGTACCGCCACATCGGCGCCGACCTCGACGTGCCGGCCGGTGACATCGGCGTGGGTGCCCGCGAGATCGGCTACATGTTTGGCCAGTACAAGCGCCTGGCCAACCAGTTCACCTCGGTGCTGACCGGCAAGGGCATGACCTATGGCGGCAGCCTGATCCGCCCGGAGGCCACCGGCTTCGGCTGCGTGTATTTCGCCGAAGAGATGCTCAAGCGCCAGGACAAGCGTATCGATGGCCGCCGCGTGGCGATCTCGGGTTCGGGTAACGTTGCCCAGTATGCTGCGCGCAAGGTGATGGACCTGGGTGGCAAGGTGATCTCGCTGTCCGACTCCGAAGGCACGCTGTTCTGCGAAGCCGGTTTGAGCGATGCCCAATGGGATGCGCTGATGGAGCTGAAGAACGTCAAGCGTGGCCGCCTCAGCGAGCTGGCCACCCAGTACGGCCTGGAGTTCCGCAAAGGCCAGACGCCATGGGCCTTGCCGTGCGACATCGCCCTGCCGTGCGCTACCCAGAACGAACTCAACGCCGAAGACGCCCGTACCCTGCTGCGCAACGGCTGCATCTGCGTGGCCGAAGGCGCCAACATGCCAACCACCCTCGACGCTGTGGATATCTTCATCGAGGCCGGCATTCTCTATGCTCCGGGCAAGGCGTCCAACGCCGGTGGCGTAGCCGTGTCGGGCCTGGAGATGTCGCAGAACGCCATGCGCCTGCTGTGGACTGCGGGCGAGGTGGACAGCAAGCTGCACAACATCATGCAGTCGATCCACCATGCGTGCGTGCACTATGGCCAGGAAGACGATGGCAGCATCAACTACGTCAAGGGCGCCAACATCGCCGGCTTCGTGAAAGTCGCCGATGCCATGCTGGCGCAGGGCGTGGTTTGATCTGAGACCGACGGGGCCGCTTTGCGGCCCTTTCGCGGCACAAGGCCGCTCCTACAGGATTGCGCGATCATCCAGATTGTCGCGTTCCCCGTAGGAGCGGCCTTGCGCCGCGAAAGGGCTGCAAAGCAGCCCCCAAGGCCCTCAGCTTTCACCCTCGATTTCAAGTATCTCGATCAGCTGATCCCCCACCGGCCGCCGCCAAACCACTTCATCCCCAGGCCCCGCGCCCAGCAAAGCCCGCCCTAACGGCGAACCCCAGTTGATCAATCCCCGGCCAGCATCCGCTTCATCCTCGCCCACCAGCCGCACCACATGCTCCAGGTCCTGCGCATCGACAAAGCGTACCCGGCTACCAATCTGCACCTTGTTGCGTGAAGCCGCTGCCGGCACCACCTGGGCACTCTGCACGCGCGCATTGAAATAACGCAGGTCGCGTTCGGTGTCGGCCAGGCGCTGCTTGTCGCCATGCTCGCCCTGCGCCTGCAGTTCGCTGCGCAAGGCATTCAGTTCGGCCACGCGCGCTTGCAGCTGGCACAGGCCGCTGGCAGTGACGTAGTTGGGTTGTTCGCTGACACGCCGCTCCACCGGCTGGTCAGCCTGGGCGGCGGCCTGGTCCTCGTTGACGAATGCTCGGCTCATGCGGGGCCTCCTTGTGCTGGAGACCATGGTGGCAGGTCGTGGGTTGCAGTGGTTGTCCGTTTGCGACGTCAGTTGCGGCGATAGGCGCGGGCGGCGCCCTGGTCCTTCTCGCGCTGCCAGTCGCGGTCGCGTTCGTCCCAGTAGCGGTCATGGTACTGGCGCTGTTCTTCGCTGTTCTGCATGGCCTGGCATTGGCGAAAGCCGTCGTCCCAACCGCTTTCGTACTGGCGGTTGTGCAGGTAGCGCGCAACGTCCTTGTGAAAATCGCCGGTCATCGGCCCGGCGGCCTGGCGGCCGCTGCTGCAGCCGTCCTCGAAACCGTCGGCGTAGGCGGGGGGATAACCTTGATTGACCATCTGTTCGTGAGTGGTCTCGCAGCCTGCCAACAGCAACAGGACACAGAGGCCCAACCAGTACCGCGACATATCCACAAGACCCTTGAAGTGATGGTGGGGAGTCTATGGGATGGTTTGTCGGGCCAATGTCAAAACAGTGTCAAAGAGTCGGTTGGTTTTCATCGAGGAGCGTATTGCCGGCTTCGCGGGTAAATCGCAGCGGCGGTTCGCCGCTGCGATTTACCCGCGAAGAAGCCAGCATCGATCAGTACTGATACCACTTCAACTCCAGCATCACTTCATTCTGCGCCGTGGCCAGATGACTGAACTGGCGCGAAGCACTCAACCGCACGCCCAGGTCCCGGCTGATCTCCCATTGCTGGTTCAGGCTCACACTGCGCCGCACCTCGCCGTTGGTGAAGTAATCGCCCTTGGCCTCCAGCGTCAGGTTGCCCAGCCCATTGCGCCACAACAGGCCGCCATTGAAGCCGGCCGCCGGTGAGACGAACTCGGCGAAGTCGTTGTGATGCTCCACCCGCAGCGTGCCCAGGGCAAAGCCCAACAGCCCGTCACTCAGTTGCCAGGTACCGCCGGCGCCACCGTTGACGTGGCTGACCAGCACTTCGTCATCATGCTTGCCCGGCACCCGTTCCAGCCCGCCCGCCACCTGCCACGACCAGGGCTTGAGCAGCTCATTGCGCGGGGTCAGCGAACGAATGGTGGCCAGGTCCAGGCGCTGCACCTGCCAGTCGTTGCCTTCGTACTGGCGCAGCTTGAGCTGGAGGATCTCGATCTGCGCGCCGAGGGGGAAGCTGTACATGTTGTCGTTGAGGTCGTGGTAGGCCATGCGCAGGCCGTACTCGGCGAAGGCGCGGTCTTCACGGGTGCCGACACCCAGCTGCCAGGTCCGCGATTGGTGGCCATCTTCAGGCAGGCCGGGGCGCTCTATTTGCAGCGCTGGCGGCGGGTTGCGATTGATCGCCCTGAGCAGCTCGAAACTGCGCGCGGCCTGGGCTGGGTCGCGTTCCTGGCCGTTGGCCCGGTAGCGCTCCAGGCGGTAGGCGGCGTCCTGCACCAGGGCCTGGCGGTCGCGGGGTAGGGCAGTGAATTCGGGGCTTTGCAGTTGCCCGGTGTCGGCGCTGAGGGCCAGCACCTGCTGTTTCTCCGCAGGCTCCAACGGCTCGGCCCGGGCCAGCAGCTCGCGCTCGCGGGACGGGCGGTAGCGCACATCGGTGACCAGCCCGGACTGCTTGACTGCCTTGACCGTGTCGGTGGGGATGGCGGTCAACGGGAACTGGGAGGTGAGGTCCAGGCTCGGGCGCGCCACCTGCAGCAGTTCGAGCAGGCGGTAGGAGCAGTTTTCGTCGAAGAAGAAATAGTCGAACTTGATCTGCTTGAGCTCCCACACATGCTCGACCATCCGTCCGGTCTCTTCCGGCGTAAGGTCCAGCTGGTACTCCCACAGGTCGCGGTTTTCCAGGCTGCGGTACTCGGACAGTTTTTCCTGGTAGGGCATGATCGCGAATAGCCCGGGGTAGCCGCCCATCAGGCCTTTCCAGGCGTAGAGGATGCTGTTGTCGCTGCCTTCGATATAGGCACCGAAGTTGATCGCGTAGCTGAGCAACGTGGTGTCGTCGCGGCGGGTGTTGGACTGGTCGATGCGCAGCAAGGTGTGGCCGAACATCGACGACGGGCTGTTGAGGTAGGCCGCCGGGAAGATCAGCGTCGCGCTGTGCGGGTCGACCGATGTGTACCAGATGGCGAACTCCTGGCAATCCGGCTTCGGCAGGTCGGTCAGGCCCAGCTGTTCGCGCAACCAGCGGGTGCGTGCCGGGAATACGCACTGCGGGTGCTTGTCGCCGAGGCTGGCCGGGGCATACAGCGCTGCGAGCGTGGCCTTGAGCTCCTGGTCTGGATGGTGCGCGCCGTCTTCTGCAAGAAAGAACCGGCTGTCGTCCACATAGCTGCGCCAGCCGCCGAGCTTGGCCGTTTCATAGTGGCCCAGGGCGATCCAGTAGGGCGTGGCGGCCAGCTGTTGCAGGCGGGCCGGGTCTGGCTGTGGTGCGGCGTGCAAGGGTGCGCTGACGATCAGCGCCAGGGTAGCGAGGCGTTTGAGCATGTCGGGCAACTACGTCTGAATGATGCCGAAGGTGGATCGCCAAGCCCGCCCCGCTGCCGGGGCGGGAGGCGTGGGGCTCATGCCTCGGTGGCGTATTTGGCCAGTTGCGGGTCGCTCTTGAGCACCGCCAGGGTGTTGCTGTGGACAGTTTCGGCAGTGACGTCGGCGCTGCTGAAGATCTGCTGGAAATGCTCGTGAGTGACGGCGGCGAAATGCGCGCGGTCTTCAGGCGCCACGCCGAGGACCACAGCGTAGGTGGTCAGGGCTTCGCCCTGGCCCTTGGCCATGTCTTCGGACAGTTCGTTCATCATGCCGTTCATGGCGAACCACGACTTGCCGCCATAGGTGAGGGAGGCCTTGGTCGAGCAACCGTTGGTGCCCGAGGTCATGCCAAAGGTTGCGTTGCCGGACGTGCCGTTGGTGGTGGAGGCCAGGAAGTGGGCCGGGGTGCCGCGCTGGCCTTCGAACAGCAGGTTGCCCCAGCCGCAGTTGGGGCCTCCCGGCGCTTCGGCCATGGCGTTGATAGAGACAGCGGCGAACAGAGTACCCAGAAGAATCCGTTTCATAGCGTTGTTCTCATTCTCAAGTGACGTACCAATGGTCAGGGTTCTGGCAACGCGGTTGCCAGCACAGGAAGTCTTGCCACCCCCCCGCGCAGCTAGGAGTTTAGGCAGGATCCAAAGGTTGCGTTGTTTATTGCGAAAAATGTCTTGCGTGATCGCCATTGTTGGGCTGCGACATAAAGTCCCGCAGAGCCTTGCAAGCTGCGCGCTGGCAGCGCCAGAATGCTTTCCATCCGCCCCGCCGAAGTAAGGAAACCCAATGCCCGATCCTGTCGCCTCGCGCCTGCGTCTCGCGCCAGAAGCCCTGACCCGGCGTTTCTCCGCTGAACAGTTTGCTTTCTCCAATACCGACGATCTGGAGCCATTTCGTGGTGTGCTGGGCCAGGAGCGTGCCGTCGAGGCCCTGCAGTTCGGCGTGGCGATGCCGCGCCCCGGTTACAACGTGTATGTGATGGGCGAGCCCGGTACCGGTCGATTCTCGTTCGTGAAGCGCTACCTGAAGGCCGAGGGCAAGCGCCAGGCCACGCCGTCCGACTGGCTCTACGTCAACAATTTCGAGGACTCCCGCGAGCCGCGTGCGCTGGAGCTGCCCGCCGGCAGCGCACAGGCATTCATCAGTGACATGAATGGCCTGATCGACAACCTGGTGGCGACCTTCCCGGCGGTGTTCGAGCACCCCTCCTACCAGCAGAAGAAAAGCGCCATCGACCGCGCCTTCAACCAGCGCTACGACCGTGCGCTGGACGTGATCGAACGTGCCTCGCTGGAAAAGGACGTGGCCCTGTACCGCGACAGCAGCAACGTCGCCTTCACCCCCATGGCCGACGGCAAGGCACTGGACGAAGCCGAGTTCGCCCAGCTGCCGGAAGAATTGCGCGAGCGTTTCCATGAAGACATCGCCCTGCTCGAAGAGCGCCTGAACGAAGAGCTGGCCAGCCTGCCGCAGTGGAAGCGCGAGTCGAACAACCAGCTGCGCCAGCTCAACGAAGAAACCATCACCCTGGCGCTGCAGCCGCTGCTGGCGCCGCTGTCGGAAAAGTATGCGGAGAACGCAGCTGTCTGCGCGTACTTGCAATCCATGCAGTTGAACCTGCTGCGCACGGTGGTCGAGCAACTGGTCGACGACAGCAAGACCGACGCCGTGGCGCGCAAGATGCTCGAAGAGCAGTACGCGCCCAACCTGGTGGTGGGCCATTGCGGCAACGGCGGCGCACCGGTGGTGTTCGAGCCGCACCCGACCTACGACAACCTGTTCGGCCGTATCGAATACAGCACCGACCAGGGTGCCCTGTACACCTCCTACCGCCAGCTGCGGGCGGGGGCACTGCACCGCGCCAATGGTGGTTTCCTGATTCTTGAAGCCGACAAGATGCTCGGTGAGCCCTTCGTCTGGGATGCACTCAAGCGCGCCCTGCAGTCGCGCAAGCTGAAGATGGAGTCGCCGCTGGGCGAGCTGGGGCGTGTGGCCACGGTCAGCCTGACGCCGCAGATGATCCCGCTGGGGGTCAAGCTGGTGATCATCGGTTCGCGCCAGCTGTACTACGCGCTGCAGGACCACGACTCGGACTTCCAGGAGATGTTCCGGGTGCTGGTCGACTTCGACGAAGACCTGCCCATGGTCGACGAGAGCCTGGAGCAGTTCGCCCAGCTGTTGCGCACCCGCACCAATGAAGAAGGCATGGCGCCACTGACCAGCGACGCCGTGGCGCGCCTGGCCACCTACAGCGCGCGCCTGGCAGAAAACCAGTCGCGGCTGTCGGCCCGTATCGGCGATCTGTTCCAGCTGGTCAGCGAGGCCGACTTCGTCCGCCAGCTGGCCAATGAGAGCATGACCGACGCCGGCCACATCGAACGTGCGCTCAAGGCCAAGGCCACGCGTACCGGGCGGGTGTCGCAGCGGGTGCTCGACGACATGCTCGCCGGGATCATCCTGATCGACACCGAAGGCGCGGCGATCGGCAAGTGCAACGGCCTGACCGTGCTGGAGGTGGGCGATTCGGCGTTCGGCATGCCAGCGCGTATTTCGGCCACCGTCTACCCGGGCGGCAGCGGCATCGTTGACATCGAGCGCGAGGTCAACCTGGGCCAGCCGATCCACTCCAAGGGGGTGATGATCCTCACCGGTTACCTGGGCAGCCGCTATGCCCAGGAGTTCCCCCTGGCGATCTCGGCGAGCATCGCCCTGGAGCAGTCCTACGGCTATGTCGACGGTGACAGCGCCTCGCTGGGCGAGGCCTGCACACTGATATCGGCGCTGTCGCGCACGCCGCTCAAGCAGTGCTTCGCCATTACCGGTTCCATCAACCAGTTTGGCGAAGTGCAGGCGGTGGGTGGGGTCAACGAGAAGATCGAGGGCTTCTTCCGCCTTTGCGAGGCCCGCGGCCTGACCGGCGAACAAGGGGTGATCATTCCCAAAGCCAACGTTGCCACGCTGATGCTCGACGAGCGTGTGTTGCAGGCGGTCGAGGCCGGGCGTTTCCACGTCTACGCCGTCAGCCAGGCCGACGAGGCCCTGAGCCTGCTGGTGGGCGAGGAGGCTGGTGCGCTGGATGACAAGGGCGAATTCGCCGAGGGCAGCGTCAATGCCCGGGTGGTCGAGCGCCTGCGGGTGATTTCCGAAATGATCAGCGAGGAAGAGATCAAGGAAGCCGAGAAGGAGCGGCTCGAGGAAGTCATCGCCCAGGCAAATCCGGCTTAAGTCAATAATCCGGCGCTGGCGGCCAAGTGCTACCGTTCAGCGCCGGTTTTCTAACTTTTCCGTAGGTCGGCTACAGTGGAACTTAAGGACGGTTACAGGGTTCAGGATGGAAACAGCCCGTTTCTTTCGGGCTGAACAGGGCTCCACAGAGGGGACGCCGCCATGCGCAACCTCAGCCTTACCCGCCAGTGCCTGGGCCTGGTGACCCGCATCGAATGCAGTATTCGCCCACTGGCCGGTGACAACGGCATGTGGACCTTGCTGTTCGCCGCCGGCATGGCCGGCGAACAACCCTCGGCGATCAAGGCCCAGGGGCCGTTCCATGGCCCTGTGGTGGCCGAGTCGGTGATGAATGCCATCGTCGACAGCCTCACCCTTCATGGTTACCAAGTCGCTGAAGACCCGCAGATCTGGTGCCTGCACCTGCAGGCGCAGTTGCGCAAGATCAATGGCGAGCGGTGCCGCAATCTTGGGGATTATCAGTTCCATCCCGAAAACTGACCGCATGCCCTCATCGCCGGCAAGCCGGCTCCCACACCTACCCTGTGGGAGCCGGCTTGCCGGCGATCGGGTTTCGGGGGGCATCTCGGGCTGCGGCAAGCCGCCGCAGGCTTTTGCTGTCACGGGTGGCTGGCTATACTCGCGCACGCTTTTCCAGTCACCTTATGAGTCCCCACTGTCCATGGAACGTATCCTCGAAAACGCGATGTATGCCTCGCGCTGGCTGCTCGCACCGATCTACTTCGGCCTCTCGCTGGGCCTGCTGGCACTGGCCCTGAAGTTCTTCCAGGAAATCATCCATGTCCTGCCCAACGTGTTTTCCCTCGCCGAGGCCGACCTGATCCTGGTGATCCTGTCGCTGATCGACATGTCGCTGGTTGGCGGCCTGTTGGTGATGGTGATGATCTCCGGCTACGAGAACTTCGTCTCGCAACTGGACATCGACGAGAGCAAGGAGAAGCTCAACTGGCTCGGCAAGATGGACTCTTCGTCGTTGAAGATGAAAGTGGCCGCGTCCATCGTCGCCATCTCTTCGATCCACCTGCTTCGGGTGTTCATGGATGCGCAGAACATCTCCACCGAATACCTGATGTGGTACGTGATCATCCACATGACCTTTGTCATCTCGGCGTTCGTCATGGGCTACCTGGATCGTTTGACCAAGCACTGATGCCTGTTCGCGGGTAAACCCGCTCCCACAGGATCTGCGCATAACCTGTGGGAGCGGGTTTACCCGCGAACAGGACGATGCGGTACAACTGACGAACGGCGCCTTGTCTAAAACCAGGTTCTGTACAAAAAATGAGCACTCAAGCGGGGGTCCCGCAGCGAGGTGCACCCATGAACCTGCAGCAGCTCAACGCCGAGGCCAGGGCTGGCCATGTCGACGAACTCAACCTGATCGCCATCGAAGGCGGTGATTATCTGCTCGAAGCCCGGGTCAAGGGCCGTGCCCACCCCCTGTCCAGCCCCAGTGGCGAGCGCTTGCGCGTGCATTCGGTGGAGGATGCGCGGGGGCTGCTCAAGGCCATCCCGATGGTCTCGATGAACCTGATGCACTGGTCCGTGCAAGATGAGATGTGCGGCATGGGTACCCACCCGGAAGAAGACCTCAAAGTCCCGATTTCCCAGCGTTCGGCCTGGTAGCTGCTCCGCGCGGCACCAGTGTGCTAGGCTGCTCGCCCTTTTCATCAGGGCGCAGATGCAGTGCGCCCTCAAGCGGAGCAAGCCCATGTCCGAACTCAATCTGTCCACCGACGAAACCCGCGTCAGCTACGGCATCGGCCGTCAGCTGGGTGGCCAGCTGCGTGACAACCCGCCACCAGGCGTCAACCTGGACGCCATCGTTGCCGGCCTGACCGACGCCTTCAATGGCGCCGAAAGCCGTGTCAGCGAAGCCGACCTGTCGGCTGCCTTCAAGGTGATCCGTGAGGTGATGCAAGCCGAAGCTGCTGCCAAGGCCGAAGCCGCCGCTGCAGTGGGCAAGGAATTCCTGGCCGACAACGCCAAGCGTGAAGGTATCGTGACCCTGACTTCGGGCCTGCAGTACGAAGTGCTGACCGCCGGTGAAGGTGCCAAGCCGACTCGCGAAGACAACGTCCGCACCCACTACCACGGCACCCTGGTCGACGGCACCGTGTTCGACAGCTCCTACGAGCGCGGCCAGCCGGCCGAATTCCCGGTGGGTGGCGTGATCGCTGGCTGGACCGAAGCCCTGCAGCTGATGAACGCCGGCAGCAAATGGCGCCTGTACGTGCCAAGCGAACTGGCTTACGGCGCCCAAGGCGTTGGTAGCATCCCGCCGCACAGCGTCCTGGTGTTCGACGTCGAGCTGCTCGACGTTCTGTAATACCGCTGGGGCCGCTTTGCGCCCCTATCGACGACAAGCCGGCTCCTATGTGGGAGCTGGCTTGCCAGCGATGAGGCCGGCCCTGCCGGCCTCAGTTCCAATCCGTTCCCCCAGGGCGCAATGCCCGCGCATAGCAGAACAGAAACAGGTTCCTCACCAGCTCCTTCAGTACCCCCGGTTCACTCGAATTCAACCCGGTCATGTCCAGGTCACCCTGGTCACGCAGCTCGTCGAGTGCGTCTTCCTCGAGCACGGCGCACACTTCGCCCGTCTCGCGATGCAGGATGCGTAAGTAGGGGTGGGGGCGTTCCAGCCAGGCGTCGATCAGATAAGTCATGGCTATTCTCCTTGGATAGCGGTTCCAATGAGAATAATTCTTATTATCAAAATAGCAAGTAACAATTGGCGGAAATGTTGCGAAGGGTGCAGGCGATCCTGTTGCAGGATCTGTCAGGGCCACCCGGGGGGCGGCCCCGAAAGGGATGTCAGACCTTGCGTACGAACTCGGACTTGAGCTTCATCGCGCCGATGCCATCGATCTTGCAGTCGATGTCGTGGTCGCCGTCGCACAGGCGGATGTTTTTGACCTTGGTGCCGACCTTGACCACCAGCGAGGAGCCCTTGACCTTGAGGTCCTTGATCACGGTGACGGTGTCGCCATCCTGCAGGACGTTGCCCACCGAATCCTTCTTCACCACGTCGTCGCTGGCTTCGGCTTCGCCGCTGGCCGACCACTCATGGGCGCACTCGGGGCAGATCAGTTGCGCGCCATCTTCGTAGGTGTATTCGGAGTTGCATTTTGGGCAGGGTGGCAGAGTGCTCACTTCGGTTCCTTGGGTTGCAGGGCATTAAAGGCGCACATTGTATAAGGTTTTGCCGAGGAAATGTGTTTTGCCTGTGCAAAGGCATTCGCGGGTAAACCCGCTCCCACAGGTTGCCCACGCCCTTCAAGAGCAGTGGGATCCCTGTGGGAGCGGGTTTACCCGCGAAGAGGGCGACGCGATTGGATTTAGTGCGTGCGCGCTACCGCAAACTCGCTCAGCTCAATCAGCGCATCCCGGTACTCACTGGCTGGCAGCACTTCCAGGCAGGCAATGGCACGGGCCACATAGTCACGGGCCATCTGGGCGGTGTAGGCCAGGGCACCCGAAGCCTCGACGGCAATGCGGATCTGCTCCAGGTCTTCGATGCCACCTTTCTGGATCGCCTTGCGCACCAGGGCAGCCTGCTCAGGCGTACCTTCACGCATGGTGTAGATCAGCGGCAGGGTCGGCTTGCCCTCGGCCAGGTCGTCGCCGACGTTCTTGCCCAGGGTTTCCGAGTCGCCCTTGTAGTCCAGCAGGTCGTCGACCAGCTGGAAGGCCACGCCCAGATGGTCGCCGAAGGTACGCAGGGCTTCACGCTGTTCGTCGGTGGCCTGGGCCAGCGCGGCGGCGCTGTGGGTCGAGGCCTCGAACAGCATCGCGGTCTTGCCGCGGATGACGTCCATGTACACCTCTTCGGTGGTGCTGGCATCGCGCACGCGCGACAGCTGCAGCACTTCGCCCTCGGCGATCACCCGGGTGGCCTTGGAGAGGATCTGCATGACCGGCATCGAGCCCAGTTCGACCATCATTTCGAACGAGCGCGAATAAAGGAAGTCGCCCACCAGCACGCTCGGCGCGTTGCCCCACAGGGCATTGGCGGTGGAGCGGCCACGGCGCATGCCGGACATGTCGACCACGTCGTCATGCAGCAGGGTGGCGGTGTGCAGGAACTCGATGGTGGCGGCCAGCAGGCGCAGGTCGTCGCCTTCGCGGCCCAGGGCCTTGCCGCACAGCAGCACCAGCAGTGGGCGCAGGCGCTTGCCGCCAGCGGAAGTGATATAGTCGCCGATCTTCGATACCAGCGGCACGCGCGAGGTCAGCTGCTTCTTGATGATCTCGTCGACGGCGCTGAAATCGTCAGCTACCGCGCGGTAGAAGGATTGGGGTTGCATCGGCTGCTCCATTGAGGTTGCGCGGCATGCTAGGTCGCGGGTATCGGTGTGTCAAGGCGCGGTGCCCGTGGGCCCTGGCCAGTACTTGCAAGCATTTCTGCGGTTGCGTACAATCGCGCACCCTAACTTCCTGGGCAGCACCTGCCTTACGCAATTGCACCGGGCCGTTCCAGCCCCATGCAGCCATGCCAGCCAATACTCATCATATAAAGCGCTGGGTGAGCAGGATTATCGGAGAAATACCATGTCTTACGCAGTAATCGTTACCGGCGGCAAGCAGTATAAAGTCGCTGAAGGTGAATTCCTCAAGATCGAAAAACTGGAAGTCGCCACTGGCGAATCCGTGACCTTCGATCGCGTTCTGCTGGTCGCCAACGGTGAAGAAGTCACCATCGGTGCTCCAGTTGTCGCTGGTGCCAAAGTTGTGGCCGAAGTGATTTCGCAAGGCCGTCACGACAAGGTTCGTATCATCAAGTTCCGTCGTCGTAAGCACCACATGAAGCGCATGGGCCACCGCCAGTGGTTCACCGAGATCAAAATCACCGGCATCCAGGCTTAATCCCCTAGATCCCCTGAATTTATTTGGAGAATTGAACCATGGCTCACAAGAAGGCTGGTGGTAGTACCCGTAACGGTCGCGACTCAGAATCGAAACGCCTTGGCGTGAAGATGTATGGCAGCCAGGTCGTCAAGGCCGGCAACATCATCGTCCGTCAGCGCGGCACCCAGTTCCACGCCGGCTACGGCGTTGGCATGGGCAAGGATCACACCCTGTTCGCCAAGATCGAAGGCGTGATCAAGTTCGAGAAGAAAGGCGAGTTCAACCGCCGTTACGTGAGCATCGTCGCCGCTTAATAGCGACGTCGCTCCAGAAGCCCCGTCATGCGACGGGGCTTTTTCGTTTGTGTTGAGCCTCTTGCAAAGCTGTTTGTTTGGGCTGCTGGCGTTGGTTTCTGGTCGTGCGGGGCCGCCGCGCTCATTTTTGCAAGAGCCTCAGGTTTTCTGGTTTTCGACTCGTCATTCGGCGAGAGGCGGTATTGAATGAAGTTTGTTGACGAAGTATCGATCCGGGTAAAAGCCGGTGACGGCGGTAACGGTTGCATGAGCTTCCGCCGCGAGAAATTCATCGAGAACGGTGGCCCCAACGGCGGTGACGGTGGCGACGGCGGCTCGGTGTACATGGTGGCCGACGAGAACCTCAACACCCTCGTCGATTACCGCTACACCCGTCATCACGAAGCCCAGCGCGGCTCCAACGGCGGCAGCACCGACTGCACCGGCAAGAAAGGTGAAGACCTGTTCCTGCGCGTGCCGGTCGGCACCACCGTGATCGACGCCTCCACCCAGGAAGTCATCGGTGACCTGATCACCCCGGGCCAGAAACTGATGGTCGCCCAGGGCGGCTGGCACGGCCTGGGCAACACCCGCTTCAAGTCCAGCACCAACCGTGCGCCACGCCAGACCACCCCAGGCAAGCCGGGTGACCAGCGCGACCTGAAGATGGAAATGAAAGTCCTGGCCGACGTCGGCCTGCTGGGCCTGCCCAATGCCGGCAAGAGCACCTTCATCCGCTCGGTATCGGCCGCCAAGCCGAAAGTCGCCGATTACCCGTTCACCACCCTGGTGCCGAACCTGGGCGTGGTCAGCGTCGACCGTTGGAAGAGCTTCGTCATCGCCGACATTCCCGGCCTGATCGAAGGCGCCTCCGACGGTGCCGGCCTGGGTATCCGCTTCCTCAAGCACCTGGCCCGTACCCGCGTGCTGCTGCACCTGGTCGACATGGCGCCGCTGGACGAAAGCAGCCCTGCCGACGCCGCCGAAGTGATCGTCAACGAGCTGACCCGCTTCAGCCCGTCGCTGGCCGAGCGTGAGCGCTGGCTGGTGCTGAACAAGGCCGACATGGTCATGGATGACGAGCGCGACGAGCGGGTCAAGGAAGTGGTCGAGCGTTTGCAGTGGGAAGGCCCGGTCTACGTGATCTCGGCGATCTCCAAGCAAGGCACCGAGAAGCTCAGCCACGACCTGATGCGCTACCTCGAAGACCGCGCCGACCGCCTGGCCAACGACCCGGCCTACGCCCAGGAGCTGGCCGAGCTCGACCAGCGCATCGAAGACGAAGCCCGTGCCCAGCTGCAGGCCCTGGACGACGCGCGTACCCTGCGCCGTACCGGCGTCAAGAGCGTGCACGACATCGGCGACGATGACGGCTGGGATGATGATTTCGAGGACGACGAAGACGGCCCGGAAATCATTTACGTGCGCGACTGATCGGTTGCAGTACACTGAACGCCGCTCTCTGGAGCGGCGTTTTTGTATCTCAGGTATCTACAGATTCGACATAGGTTGGAAGAGAAGATGCGAAGCAAGGTGACTGGCGCCAAGCGCTGGGTCGTGAAGATCGGCAGCGCGCTGCTGACTGCCGATGGCAAGGGCCTGGACCGTGGCGCCATGGCGGTGTGGGTCGAGCAGATGGTGGCCCTGCGTGAAGCGGGCGTGGAACTGGTGCTGGTCTCCTCCGGGGCCGTGGCCGCCGGCATGAGCCAGTTGGGCTGGACCACCCGACCGAGCGCGATGAACGAGCTGCAGGCCGCTGCCGCGCTCGGCCAGATGCGCCTGGTGCAGGCCTGGGAATCGAGCTTCGGCGAGCACGGCAAGCACACCGCACAGATCCTGCTGACCCATGACGACCTTTCCGACCGCAAGCGTTACCTGAACGCGCGCAGCACCCTGCGCACCCTGGTCGACCTGGGCGTGGTGCCGGTGATCAACGAGAACGACACCGTGGTCACCGACGAGATCCGCTTCGGCGACAACGACACCCTGGCCGCGCTGGTGGCCAACCTGGTCGAGGCCGACCTGCTGGTGATCCTTACCGACCGCGACGGCATGTTCGACGCCGACCCGCGCAACAACCCCGAAGCCCAGCTTATCTATGAAGCCCGTGCCGACGACCCCTCGCTCGACGCCGTGGCCGGCGGCACCGGTGGTGCCCTGGGCCGTGGCGGCATGCAGACCAAGCTGCGCGCTGCGCGCCTGGCTGCCCGTTCCGGTGCGCACACCATCATCATCGGTGGCCGTATCGAGCGCGTTCTGGACCGCCTGAAGGCTGGCGAGCGCCTGGGTACCCTGCTGTCGCCCGAGCGCGGCATGCTGGCTGCGCGCAAGCAGTGGCTGGCCGGCCACTTGCAGACCCGTGGCACCCTGGTGCTGGATGACGGTGCCGTACAGGCCCTGCGCCAAGCCAACAAGAGCCTGCTGCCGGTCGGCGTGAAGACCGTGCAGGGCAGCTTCCGCCGTGGCGAGATGGTGGTCTGCGTCGGCCCGGATGGCCTGGAAGTGGCACGTGGCCTGGCCAACTACAGCGCGCTGGAAGCGCAGAAGATCATCGGCCAGCCGTCCGATGCCATCGAAAGCGTGTTGGGCTACAGCGCCGAGCCTGAGCTGGTGCACCGCGACAACCTGGTTCTGGTCTGAGGAAGTGAACGTGCTGAAAAGGATGATTGCCGTGGCAGCCCTGGCGCTGCCGATGTTGGCCGGGGCCGAGGAGATCGGCCAGGTGCCTACCGTGTTCAAGTTCGTCGGGCCCAACGACCGTATCGTCGTCGAAGCCTTTGACGACCCCAAGGTCGAAGGCGTGACCTGCTACCTGTCGCGGGCCAAGACCGGCGGCCTGAAAGGTGGGCTGGGCCTGGCCGAGGACCGTGCCGAAGCGTCGATCGCCTGCCGTCAGGTCGGGCCGATCCACTTCAAGGGTGAATTGAAGGACGGTGAGGAGGTGTTCAAGGAGCGCACCTCGCTGGTGTTCAAGACCATGCAGGTGGTGCGTTTCCTCGACAAGAAGCGCAATACGCTGGTGTACCTGGTGTACAGCGACCGCGTGATCGAAGGCAGCCCGCAGAATGCGGTGACGGCGATTCCGATTCTGCCTTGGGCACAGCAA